>JACPQI010000058.1 GCA_016190545.1 Chloroflexota bacterium | reverse complement strand
TGGTGAAAGTGCAGGGGGCCAAAGGCAAGCCGCGCACCAAGACCCTCAAGACCCTCATCGGCGTGCGGGAGGGGACGGTGGTGGAAGGCGAGGTGGGATGGGCGGGATGGAACTCGGTGGAGAAGGCCCAGATGACCATCACGGACCTGGTGAAGCCCCGCCTGGCCCGGTGGGAGAAGGATATCATCGACATTCGGTACGACATCATCGGCGTGAACTCCACCCACGGCCCGGTCTCGCCGCCGCCACCGGGGCCGCTGTACGAGACGCGGCTGCGCATCGCCGTGCTGACCAAGACCGCTGAGCTTATCGAGTACCTGAACGACCTCTTCAGCTACGAGCTTTTCCTGGGGCCTCTCGGGAGCGGCGGGGCCCGCTGCTACAGCCGTCCTATGCTGGTCATGTACCCCACCCTCATCCCAAGGGACCTGGTAGAGCGCAACGTCAAGGTGACGGTGGAAGAGGTGAACTGAAGAGCCTATCTAGTAACTATCGGCCCGGGAGTCCAGAGTCCCGACGGGTCGGGACTCTGGTGGGGGCACGGGGGTGTCCCCCGTTTCCCCTTTAATTCTCCCTCTTCTCCCGCGGGAGAAGAGGGACCAAGGGGGATGAGACCGCCAGTTTTGAGTTTTCTGAAGGAGTGCGATTGTTGGGTAGGCTCTAAGGGAGACGATCGGGGTGTCTCAAGGAGCGGGAGATTGTGCTAATAAAATACAAAGGGCAGGTCTGAGACCTGCCCCTACCACAGAACATATATCACGGCATAGGTTGTGTAACAGAGGGAAGGAAACATGAAGAAAGTTAAGGTTGGTGAGATAGCTGTCGCCAGGGCGGGGGACAAAGGCGACATCTGCAACGTCACGGTGGTGCCCTACCGCGAGGAGGACTACCCCATCCTCCTCAAGGAAGTGACAGTGGAACGGGTGGCCAAGCTCTACGGGCCACTGGTGAAGGACACAGTCAAGCGCTACGAGATGCCTGGCTCCAAGATACTGAACTTTGTGATGACGCAAGCCCTGTCAGGCGGCGTGAGCCGGTCCATAGCCCTGGACATCCACGGCAAGTCGAGGGGCGCTATCCTCATGGACCAACTCGAAATCGGTGTCCCGGACGGGTTCGTTCCACCTAAGCCAGGCCAAATCCCTTCCGTGGAACCATAAAGCTGCGCTTGAAGGAGAGGACCGTCTCCTGGCGCTGGTTACGCACCACGCTCTTGGTGTGGACGATGCCGCGGTCCGGCTTGCTCTTCGATTCTCGCTTGCTGATGACTTCGCTCTCGGCGTAGATGGTGTCGCCCACGAACACGGGCGCGTGGTGCACCAACTCGTTGTAATCAAGGGCGGCGATGGTCTTGCCGCTGGTGTCGGGTATGCCCATCCCCACGGCCAGGCAGAAGGGGAGTAGCCCCACCACCACCCGCTGGCCGTGCTGGTGCTTCTTGGCGTACTCCACATCAAAGTGCAGCGGCTGATGGTTCATGGTGAGCAAGCAGAACATGGTGTTCATGTCTTCCGTAATCGTCATGCCGGGCCAGTGCTTGTACACATCGCCAGCCTGAAAGTCCTCGAAGTACCTGCCGAAGGTCTCCCGGCGGTCGTACACAGTCATACGCGCCTCCCTGGGCTGAGTCTCGCCGACCTATGATACCATCAGAAACCATTCACCCTCGTTTGCGGTGGGCAAAAAGGGAGGGCTTGGCCGCATAGCCAAACCCTCCCTCCGTACTGAAACGGCGTTTGCTTAGACTCGCCTGATCTTGGGGTCCAGAACGTCGCGCAGCCAGTCGCCGAACAGATTGAAGGACAACACCATCATCAGGATGGCCATGCCGGGGAAGAAGCTCACCCACCAGGAACTGACGGTCACATCGCGGCCGTCCGCCACCATGGAGCCCCAGGCCGGGGCGGGAGGCGGCACGCCGGCGCCAAGGAAGCTCAGAGAGGCCTCGACAATGATGACCCAGCCGATCTGCGTGGTAAGTAACACAATCAGCGTCGCCGCGATGTTGGGGAAAATGTGCAAGGCGAGGATGCGCGGCGTTGACGCGCCTATCACCCGCGCCGCTGTCACATACTCACGCTCTCGTATGGTCAAGACTTCGCCTCGCAGCACCCGGGCGTACTGGGCCCAGATGAGGGCGCCGATAACAAAGATGACGTTCCGTTCACTTGGTCCCAGGGTCACGGCAAGCAGCAACGCTATCAAGATTAACGGTATGGACAAGGCGCCATCTACAAGGCGCATCAACAAACCATCCACCCAGCCGCCCATGTAGCCCGACGTGAGTCCAATGACGAGGCCGATGGCGCCTCCCACCAGCAAGGCGAAAAAGGCGACGGTCAGGGAGACGCGGGCGCCGTAGATGATGCGGCTAATGATGTCGCGGCCCAGGAGGTCCGTTCCAAGGAGGTGGTTCGTCGTGCCTCTCTCCAGCCAGGCGGGGGGCGTCAGCCGCTCCCGCAGGGCGATGGTGGTCGGCTCGTGGGGCGCAATAAGTCCCGGCATTATCGCAAGCACGCTGAAGAACAGGATGACGATCAACGGGAGGATAGGCGGCCTCCGCCTCTTGGACTTGAAGGCCTTGAGGACCTGAGCGCCTACAGTACTAAGCCGCCTCGGGAGCGCCGCTGCCTGTGCCATCGTTCGCCTCTATCCTAGCTTCTGCTGTAGCGGATTCTGGGATCGACGACGCCATACAAAATATCCACCAACAGGTTGATGCTGACAACAATGGCCCCTGCGAGCAGGTTCACCCCCTGAATGAGCGGGAAATCGCGGAACAAGATAGCCTCATAGGCCAACCGCCCCACACCCGGCCAAGCGAACACCGTCTCCACCACCACGCTGCCAGTCAGGAGCAAGGCAAAGTAAATGCCCGCGAAGGTGATAACAGGGATAACCGCGTTCCGGATGGCGTGGCGCACAATGACGACGGGAGGGGCCAAGCCTTTCGCCCGCGCCGTCTTGATGTATTCGCTGCCCAGCACCTCTATAAGCTGGGCCCGGAGCAGCCGCATCATGCCCGCAGTAGCGAACCAGCCAATTACTGCGGCAGGCAATATGTAATGATTAAAGCCCCCGATGCCGGATGAAGGTAACAATCCTAAGCGCACAGAAAATATCTCTATAAACACGATTGCCACCCAGAAACTAGGCAGGGACTGGCCTATGATGCCCAACAGCCGGGCCCCCACGTCCACAGGGCTGTTGCGCCATATCGCAGCAGTGACACCGAACACGAACGCCAAGGTCAATGCCACTGACATGGACAGGCCCGCAAGTCGCATCGAGTTCGGTAAGCGCTGCCGGAGCAGCTTCGTCACCGGTTGACGGAGTCGAATAGAATCGCCCAGGTCACCCTGCACAGCACGCTTGGCGAATGTCCAGTACTGCACGGGGATAGGGCGGTCCGTGCCGAGGATATGGCGCATCTGCTCGATCTCTTCGTTGGTGGCCGTCGGCGGCAGCATCAAATAGGCCGGGTCGCCGGTGGACCGGGCCAGGCCAAACACGATGATTGATACGGCAAAGATGGTGACGAGAGCCTGAAGGAACCGGTTAATGATGTACTGTGTCACCAAGCACCTTCTGGTTGAGATAGCAAACGGAGCTTGCCACTATGATACACATTGGGCGATAAATGTCAATCCCTGGGCGGCAATTCCTCGCTGTCGCAAGGCCGTTCAGCTACCAGAACGCATGGGCGGTTCAGCCAGCATCGCCTGGAGGACTCGCTGGGCCGCCTCGTAGTCACGGACGCCCCCCTTCAGGATAGGCGGCACGACATAGAAAGCGCGCACACCCCGTTCGCGGAACGAGTAGAAGAGTTCCATGGCGATGTCGAACCCCGGCCTTCCCTTCGCCAGGTCGTCCAGCAGCCGTTGCGGCACATCGCCAAAGCTGATCCCGTCCTGCCGCAGCACAGCCAGCCCCACGAAGGACGGCGGCGGGGCGGTCCCGCTGGTGAGGGTGGCATAAGCGTCCTGGAACTGGGAGACCAGGGCCGGATCGTAGAGGGCCTGCGTGACGAGGAACTGCGCTCCCGCCCGCACCTTGGCGTAGGCAAGCTGCGCCTCCCTCTCGACGCCCTTGGCCGGGTCGATGGTGGCGCCGGGACAGAGGCTAGTCGGCACTTTGAGCTTCAGGCCTCTGAAATCAACGCCCTGGTTCATGGCACCGATAGCCCGCAGCAAATCCGTTGTCCGGTAGTCGTGCACCTCTTTCAACAGGGTGAGGTCTTTGTCGGTGAACTGGTCGCCCCGCACCACGACGACGTTTTCCAGGCCCAGCACCTGAGCGCCGAGCAGATGGTTCTGGATCGCCAGCTTGTTCATGTCGCGGCAGGCCAGGGTGAACACCACATCTTTTCCGACGCGCTGCTTGATAGCGGCCGAGGTCATCGCCGAGTCCACGCGAACGGACCTACCCGGACTGTAGGCCACGCAAATGAAATCGGCGCTGAGGGAACGGGTCTGCTCCAGCACTTGGAAATCGGCGCCGCGCGGTGTGGAGAAATCGCACATGGTGACGATGCCGTTGGGCTCGGTGGCAAGATAGTCGATGATATTAGCCATCAAAGGCTCCTTCACTGGTAGCTAGCCGTTGCGCGCCGCCTGCTTCATCCACCAGGACAGCGGCGCTAAACTCATATGATAAGCTAAATCTATGCCTCTTTCCCACTTTCACCCGCTGGTCCAGCAGTGGTTCAAGGAGCAATTCCCTTCGCCCACTCCGGCCCAGACCTTGGGCTGGAACGCCATCGCTCAAGGCCGGAGCACTCTCATCGCCGCTCCCACCGGATCCGGCAAGACCCTGGCCGCCTTCCTTCTCTGCCTGGACCGGCTGGTGCGCTCCGCTCTCAACGACAGCCTGCCGGTACAAACGGAGGTCGTCTACGTCTCGCCCCTCAAAGCCCTGTCCAACGATATTCACAAGAACCTCATGGCGCCACTGCACGCCATCGCCCGGCTGGCTGACGAGGCAGATATACCTCTGCCGGAGGTTCGGGTGGCGGTGCGCACCGGCGACACTCTTGCCTCTGAGCGCCAGGCTATGGCCAAGCGGCCACCGCATATCCTCATCACCACGCCGGAGTCCCTCTACATTCTCCTCACGTCGGAAAGCGGGAGACGCGGCCTGACCGGCGTTCGCACCCTCATACTGGACGAAGTCCACGCCGTCGTCGGCACAAAGCGCGGCTCTCACCTTTCCTTGTCAGTCGAGCGGCTGTGCCGTCTGGCGGACGGCCCCGTCACGCGCATCGGCCTCTCCGCCACCCAGCAGCCCATCGAAGAGGTGGCCCGCTTCCTGGTCGGCGCCAACCAGTTGAGAGCGGACGGCGCACCCGATTGCGCTATCGTCGACACCGGCCATGCCCGCGCTATGGACCTCTCTATCGAGATGCCGCCCGGCGAGCTAGGCCCCATCGCCACCCAGGAGCTCTGGGCACACACCCTGGACCGGGCCGCCGATTTGGTCAGACAACACCGCACCACGCTCCTCTTCACCAACACCAGGCGGCTGGTGGAGCGCATCGCTCACCAGATGTCGCAGCGGCTGGGCGAAGCGGCGGTGGTGGCGCACCACGGCAGCCTCTCCCGCAAGACGCGCCACGCCGCCGAGCAGAAGCTGAAGGAGGGTGAGGCCAAGCTCTGCGTCGCTACCGCCTCCTTGGAGCTGGGCATTGATATCGGCGCCATCGACCTGGTGTGCCAGATGGGTTCGCCGCGCTCCATTGGCCTGCTGTTGCAGCGCGTTGGCCGCTCCGGCCATGCCGTGACCGCCATGCCCAAGGGGCGGCTGTTCCCCCTCACCCGCGACGAGTTGATCGAAAGCCTGGCCCTGTTGCGCGCCGTTCGCCTCGGCAACCTGGACAGGCTCAGGATCCCCCCATGGCCGCTAGACGTGCTGGCGCAGCAAGTGGTCGCCGCCTGCGCCAGCGAGCCGTGGCAGGAGCAGGCGCTGTTCGAGTTGTGCCGGACGGCCTACCCGTACCGCGAGTTGCCCCGCGAGCGCTTCGAGCAGGTCATCGAGACGCTATCGAACGGCATCGCCGGGCGGCAGGGCCGGACCGGCGCTTACCTGCACCGCGATGCGGTCAACGGCATGGTGCGTGCCCGGCGCAGCGCTCGCCTGGCAGCCATCACCAGCGGCGGCGCCATCCCGGATAATGCCGACTACGATGTCATCGCCGACCCGGAGGACACCTTCGTCGGCACCGTTAACGAGGACTTCGCTGTCGAAAGCCTGCCCGGCGACGTCTTTCTGCTGGGCAACACATCCTGGCGCATCCGGCGCGTGGAGAAGGGCAAGGTGCGCGTGGAGGACGCCAAGGGCGCTCCCACGTCCGTCCCCTTCTGGCTGGGCGAGGCGCCTGGCCGCACCACCGAGCTTTCCGCCGAGGTCTCTCAGCTTCGTGAAGAGATAGACAGCCGGCTCGACCAGCCGGAGGCGGCGAAGCAGTGGGTCATCGAGGAGACAAGCGCGTCGCCGGAGGCAGCGGCGCAGGCTGTGGCCTACCTGGCCGAGGGCAAGCGAGTGCTGGGCTTCGTGCCAACGCAACGCCGCATCATCGCCGAGCGCTTCTTCGACGAAAGCGGCGGCATGCAGCTTGTCATCCACTCCCCCTTCGGGGCGCGCATCAACAAGGCGTGGGGCCTCTCCCTGCGCAAGCAGTTCTGCCGCACCTTCGACTTCGAGCTCCAGGCCTCCGCCACGGACGACGGCATCAACCTCTCGCTGGGGCCACAGCACTCCCTCCCGCTGGAGGAGGTCTTCAACTACCTTTCGCCCAAGACCGTGGAGCAGGTGGCGTTGCAAGCTGTGCTCCGGACGCCTATCTTCGCCACCCGCTGGCGCTGGGACGCGACGCGCTTCCTCGCCGTCCTGCGCTACGCCGGAGGGCGCAAGGTCCCGCCGCCTCTGCTCCGCATGCGCTCCGACGACCTGCTCGCCGCCGCGTTCCCCGCCCAGGTGGCGTGCCAGGACAACATGCGCACGCCAAACGTGGATGTGCCGGACCACCCGCTGGTCTTTGAAACGGTGCGCGACTGCCTCACAGAGGCTATGGACATCGAAGGGCTGAAAGCGCTGCTCGCGGCGATGGAGCGCGGCGATGTGCAACTGTTCGCCCGCGATACGCCCCAGCCCTCAGTCTTCGCGCACCAGATCCTCAACGCCATGCCCTACGCCTTCCTCGATGACGCGCCCCTAGAGGAGCGCCGCGCCCGGGCCGTCTCCCTGCGCCGCGCTCTGCCCGAGGACGCCCGCGACCTGGGCAGCCTGGACCCCGAGGCGGTACGCATGGCTGCGGACGATGCCTGGCCCCTGGTCCGCGACGCCGAGGAGCTACACGATGCCCTGCTTACCCTGGGCGTGCTGCCGGAGCGCATTGTTCACACCCGCGCCGAGAAGGCCGACGAGCAATGGCACGCCTGGTTCGATGAGCTTGCCGCCCAAAAGCGCGCGACGCGCCTCCTCCTGGACGGCGGCACCGTGCTTTGGGTCGCGGCGGAGAAGGTCGCGGACGCTGCCATCGCTTATCCGAAGGGCCGTCTCTCGCCTGTGCTGCCACCGCTGCACCGCGCCTCCACTCCCGCCTCAGAAGAGGATGCGGTGGCCGCCATCGTGCGCGGCTGGGTGGAGTCGAGCGGGCCTTTCACCGTTCGCTGGTTGGCGGAAACGCTGTCGCTGTCCCCGTCGGCGGTGGAAGCGGCGCTGCTCCGGCTGGAATCGGAGGGCCTGGTATTGCGGGGCCGCTTCACGCCGGGCCAACCGGCGCAGGAGTTCTGCGACCGCCGGGTGCTGGCCCGCATCCACCAGATGACCATCGCCAAGCTGCGCCAGGAGATCGAGCCGGTCTCCCAGGCGGCGTTTCTGCGCTTCCTCTTCCGCTGGCAACAGGTCGCTCCAGCCACGGCCAAGGCGCGTGGCGAAGAGGGGCTGCTGGAGACCATCGAGCAACTCCAGGGCTTCGAGGCCGCCGCCGGGGCCTGGGAGTCCGGTATCCTGCCTGCCCGCGTCGAGGGGTACCTGCCTTCCATGCTGGACCGGCTCTGCTTCAGCGGCGAGGTGGCCTGGGGCCGCTTCACCCGTCGCCCGCTGCCGGAGGAGGCGACCGCCAGCCGCGCGCCGCTTTCGCGCACCGGCCCCATCTCCCTGGCCCTCCGCGACGACCTCCCGTGGCTGCTGGACGAACGCCCAGCCGAGTTGCCCGCTCTCACCGGCACCGCGCGCGACGTCCTGGAGTTCCTCTCGCGGCACGGGGCCTCCTTCGCGCCGGACATCGTGAGCGGGACGAGACGCCTGCCCGCCGAGGTGGAGGACGCCCTGTGGCAGCTCGTCGCCGCCGGGCAGGTCACCGCCGATGGCTTCGATGCCCTGCGCGGCCTCATCAGCGGCTCAGCGCGCCGCATCCAGCGCAGGCCCCGTTTCCGCCGCGTCGCGGCCCGCCGTTTGCAGGCGAGCCGGTGGTCTCTCCT
>JACPQI010000060.1 GCA_016190545.1 Chloroflexota bacterium | reverse complement strand
GTACTAGGGTGTGTTGACATTCGTATCCAGCAAAGGCCACTAGCCCAGATAGCAATGTCAACAGAACCTACAAACAGGTTTTTGATTTTGAAATACGCGAGATCACTAGACGGATTGTCGGGAATTTCAGCAAATCCAGGAAACTCCTAGACCTTCGAGAAGACGTGAATATCTGGCCGGTAAGAGACCTTTTGTAGGAAATCGTGTCCGAGGTCAAGAGAAACCCTCTCAAACAAGCGGTTCCCGAGCGATATCCGCTCCTCAGAGCTATACAATTCGCTTCGTGGTATATGCAGGGGTAAGTGCTACTACCCTGAGAGAGGGGACTTTTGAAAGTCCGTGATATCATCACCTTGATAAGGGCGGACGGTTGGTATTTGGTCGCGATCAGGGGCAGCCATCGACAATACAAGCACCCATCGAAGCCGGGACGGGTCACCATCGCGGGTCATCCAAATCACGATGTGGCCGTAGGAACCCTGAACAGTATCTTGAAGCAAGCGGGACTGAAGAAGGAGAAGCGCTAATGCGCCGCTTTCCTATCGTTATAGAAAGAGCCAACCGCAACTACTCCGCCTACGCCCCTGACCTCCCTGGCTGCGCCGCCACCGGCAAGACCCGTGCGGAAGCAGAGCGCAACATTCGTGCTGCCATCAAGCTCCACATCGCTGGCCTGCGAGAGGACAACCTGCCCGTTCCCAAACCTCAGACCACCGTCACTGTCGTCGAGGTCTAGCCGTATTTGCTCCTGCGGGCACAGCCGCCTCCACACCGAGGGCCGGGGGTAATACTGCCTCTGCTACAATAGTCCTGCTATGGCAATCGAGACCCGTCCCCAGCACCAGTCTACGCCGCAGCCCACCACGCGGCGCAGTAAGGTCGCCGTCCTCCTCACCAGGCCGGAGACGGTTGTTGAAGACTATGGGCGGCTCCTGGACATGGCTGGCTACCAGTCGGCGCTGCCGCGCACCGCCCCCACCATCCTCAAGGTCAACGTGTCCTGGCAGCACTGGTACCCCGCCTGCTCCACCACCCCCTGGCAGATCGAGGGCGTGGCCAAGAAACTGATCGCCGACGGCTACAAAGACCTTATCGCCGCCCACAACAGCACCGTGGTCGTCTCCGCCCGCAAAGGCGAAGTCGCCAACAAGCACCGGCCCGTGCAGGACAGGTACGGCCTCCAGACGGTCCACCTGGAGGACGTGAAGTGGGTGCGCTACCAGCCCAAAGGCAAGATGCTGGTGCTGGACAAGGTCTTCCCGGACGGCATCCACATCCCCGAGATGTTCATGAGCAAGAACGTCATCCAGCTTCCCACCGTCAAGACCCACGTCTTCACCACCACCACTGGGGCCATGAAGAACGCCTTTGGTGGCCTCCTCAGCCACCAAAGGCACTGGACTCACTCCGTCATCCATGAGACCCTGTGCGATCTCCTCACCATCCAGAAGGAGGTCCACCCCGGTATCTTCGCCGTCATGGACGGCACCCTGGCCGGCGATGGCCCCGGCCCCCGCGCCATGCGCTTCCACGTCAAGAACGTCATCCTCGCCAGCGACGACTTCGTCGCCATCGACGCCGTCGGCGCCAAGATCATGGGCTTCGACCCCCTCAGCCTCAAGTACATCCGCCTGGGCCATGAAATGGGCCTTGGCGTCGGCGACCCCCGCCAGATCGACATCGTCGGCGAAGACATTTCGGGCTGGAACTGGCGCTTCATCGGCAAGGCGGAGACCTTCGCCAGCCGAGGCCAGAAGCTCATCTACTGGGGACCGCTCAAGCCTTTCGAGAGGCTCCTGCTCCGCACCCCCATCGTGCCCTGGGCCTACATCGCCTCCCGTCTCTACTACGATGGCTTCTGGATGAACTTGATCGGGCGGCGGCGGGTCAAGCAGGCCCTCAAGACACCGTGGGGCAAGCTCTTCCAAGGGTACTGAACGGTAGGGCCGGACGGCCATGCCATGTAAAGTGTGGAACCTCCCGTTGGGTGGGAAATCCGTTTGCTCCCTTTTGCCGTCTGTTATAATGAAGCCCCATCAGGTCATTAGCGTAGCTGGCGTTCATTGGCAGGAGGACGGTCATAAAATGAAGCGATACCTTAGCATCTTCATAGCGCTCCTTGCCCTAGCAGCCTTTGGTTGCTCCAAATCGGAGGAAAAGACACAACCCACCACCCCGTCTGCCGCGCCCGCCCCCACGGCCACGCCGCGCGCCGCCCCCAGCAGTCCCACGCCAACGTCCAGCGGCAGCGGCGGCATCCTTCGCCGCTTGGGCAGCGATCCGGCCACCCTGGACCCGCACCTTGCTACTGATGCGGACTCTTCAACCTATATCGTGGAGATATTCAGCGGCCTGGTGACGCTGGACCGCGACATCAAAATCATCCCGGACCTGGCCGAGCGTTGGGATGTGACCCAGGGAGGCCGCGCCTACACCTTCCATCTCCGGCGCGACGCTAAGTTCCACAGCGGCAAGCAAGTCACTGCCCAGGACTTCAAGTACTCTCTCGAACGGGCCACAGACCCCAGACTCGGTTCGCCCGTCGCCGATACCTACCTCGGCGATATCGTAGGGGTCAGAGACAAGCTGACAGGCAAAGCATCGCAGGTCTCCGGCGTAAAGGTCATCGACGATTTCACTCTGGAGATTGCTATTGATGAGCCAAAGGCCTATTTCTTGGCCCAGCTTACCTATCCGACTGCTTTCGTCGTCGACCGAGAGAACGTGGAGCGGGGTGGCAGGACCTGGTTCCTCAGGCCCAACGGCACCGGCCCCTTCAAACTCAAAGAGTTTGCCCTTGGAGAGCGATTGGTCCTGGAAAAGAACGCTAACTTCTATCGCGGCCCTGTGCGCTTGGACCAGATCGTTTTCCTCATAGCAGGCGGCACACCCATTGCCCAATATGAGGCTGGTGAGATCGACGTTACCGGCATTGGGCTCGCCGACCTCTCCCGCGTCCTCGATCCTCGCGACCCTCTGAGCAAAGAGCGCGTGGATGCCCCGGTCCGGTTTGAAGTGGCCTATCTGGGCATGAACGTAGCCATGCCCCCCTTTGATGACGTGAAGGTGCGGCAGGCCCTGGCCTATGCCATCGACCGCGCCTCCATCAGCCGCGATGTGCTGAGCAACCTTCTGGTCCCGGCAACTGGCATCCTGCCGCCTGGCTTTCCGGGGTTCAACCCCAATGTGAAGAGCCCGACCTTCGACCCCCAGAAGGCCCGGCAACTTCTGGCCGAGTCCAAATATGGCTCCGCCTCCAAGTTGCCGCGCATCGTTCTTACTACGACGGGCACCGGGGGCAGCCCCGGCCTAGACATTGAGGCCTTTGTGCAGATGTGGAAAGAGAACCTAGGCATCACTGTCGAGATCCAGCAGATAGAGTTTGCCACCTTCCTCCAGGAGGAGCAACGTAAGCGGCTCGCCTTCTTCACCCTGGGCTGGGTCGCCGACTACCCTGACCCTTACGACTTCCTTGACATCCTGTTCTACAGCAAGAGCGAGAACAACCACCTGAACTACGCCAACCCGGAGGTAGACCGCATTCTGCTCCAGGCTCGCGTGGAGCAAGACCCGCAAAAGCGCATCCAACTGTACCAGCAGGTGGAGCAGATGATTATCGACGATGTTCCGTGGATCTTGACCTGGTACAGCGGCGCTGAGCGGTACGCTCTCGTCAAGCCCTACGTCAAGAACTACTACATCCCGCCCTTGGTCATTGAGCGCTTCAAGGACGTCTACATTCAAAAGTAAGGCTTAAGAGCACTCTGAATATCCGAAGGGGGCAGCCTTGCTTGCCTACATCGCACGGCGACTCTTGTGGCTGCCGGTTGTCCTCTTCGCTGTCTCCTTCATCACCTTCACCCTGGGCTTCTACGGCCCCGGCGACCCGGCCCAGGTCAGGCTCGGCGCCAGGGCCACGCCTGAGCAGGTAGAGCGCCTGCGTAGGCAGCTCGGCTTGGATCGGCCCTTCCTCGTCCAGTATGGCGACTACGTCTGGCACACCATGCGTGGCGACCTGGGTGAAAGCATCACCAAGTTCCCCGGCCAGAGGGTCGGTACTCTCGTGGCGCGGCGCATCTGGGTCTCAGCCCAACTTGGCCTAGCCGCCTTGATTCTAGCCGTCGTCCTCGGCATAGCGCTGGGCCAGTTGGCGGCCATGCACCAGGGAAGCTGGCTGGACTCGGCTATCATCTCCTTGTCTCTTTTCTTCGGTTCGGTGCCGGTGTTCGTCAGCGCCCCGTTTCTCTTGCTGTTTCTCGTAGCCAAGCTGGGGCTACTTCCCGCTTCCGGGTGGGGCGGCCTCTTCGACCAGCGCATCATCATTCCCGCTCTTGCCCTCGGCACCCCGGGCATCGCCGCCATCGCCCGGCTCACCCGGGCCAGCACCTTGGACGTACTGGGCCAAGACTACGTCCGCACCGCCCGGGCCAAAGGCTTGCCTGAGGGCATCGTGCGGCGACGGTACATTTTGCGAAACGCTCTGGTTCCCCTGGTTACTGTCATTGGCCTTTCGTTGGGTGGCCTGGTGGAAGGCGGCGTTATCAGCGAGACCATCTTCGGGATTCCCGGCATCGGTCAGTTGGCCTTGTCCGCCATCACGAGCCGAGACTATCCCATCATCATGGCCCTGGGCCTTATCATTGCCGTCGCCTTCATCGTCGCTAACCTCCTGGTCGATGTCGCTTATGCCTTCGTCGATCCCCGAATCCGATACCAATAGGGTGCGGTATGGCAGTTCAAGACGTCCTCGTCGCCATCAAACAACAGGAGCAAGGAGAGGGCCCGTGGCGTCAAGCGCTGCGTCGTCTCCTGCGGCGTCGCTTGGCTCTTGTCTGTCTCGCTATTATCGCTGTGCTGTACCTCGCCGGCATCTTCGCTTCGCTCCTGGCGCCCTCAGGGTTCAATGAGCAGAACTTCAAGGAGACTCTGCAAGGCCCCAGCGCCAGTCACTGGTTCGGCACCGATCGCCTGGGCCGAGACCAGTTCACCCGCGTCCTCTACGGCCTTCGCACCACTGTCATCGTGACGTTCCTGTCCGTGATCACCGGGAGCCTGTTGCTTGGTATCACCTTGGGTCTCATGTCCGGCTATGTGGGTGGCAAGGTGGACACCGTTATCATGAGAATCGGGGAGATTTTTCTGGCCTTTCCCGGCCTGTTATTTGTCATCATGCTTGCCGCCACCGTCAAACCACGGGTGATCGACTGGTTCCATTCGCTGGAGGATGCCACAGGTATCAAGGGCCTGGTCTCGTCTGGCATTCCAGACTACCTCGTTGTGTTCACGGCGCTGGCGATTGTGAGTTGGGTGGGGATGGCGCGCTTGGTGCGGGGGCAAGTCTTGTCGCTGAAAAGCCAGGATTTCGTCCTTGCAGCCCAAAGCATAGGGGCCGGGTTCTGGCATATCGTCTGGCGGCACCTCTTCCCCAACACGTTGAGCCAGATCATCGTGGTCGTCTCCATGGGCCTTGGCGCCGCCGCGGGCTCAGAGGTGGCTCTCAGCTTCCTCGGTCTGGGTATCCAGCCGCCTAACCCCAGCCTGGGGACCATGATAAGCGCTGAAAGCCACATCTCCGTCCTGCGCGTGCACCCTTACCTCCTCCTTATCCCCTCGGCTATGGTGGGCCTGCTCCTTTTCTGCTGGAACATTGTGGGCGACGCCCTCAACGACGCCCTGAACCCCAAGACGCAGTGATCTCCTACGCCGTCCTGACTGGCGATACGCCAGGAGGCGACCTGCTCCTCACCGCTGACTGCTGGCTTGCGCGGCACATCGCAGCGCACGGCCTGTTCCAGATCTGTGGCATAACGTAGGGTACGGGAGGGAAGAACGCCACGGAGCGAGTTGTGGGACAGGCTACCCTATCTGCGCCTGCGCAGCCGCAGGCCGGCGCCAAGGAGCACAAAGCCCAGGGCCGCTCCGAGCGAGAGGTCTGCCTCGCCGTTTGGAAGGGCGTTGCAGCCGCCACCGCCCTTGGGCGCAACCGTGGCGTCAGGTTGGGCAGTCGGCGCGGCAGCCGTCGCCGTTGGCTGAGGGCGCGGGGTGGGCGAAGGTTGGGAGCCGAGCGGAGGAAGCGTAGGGACCGGCGCTACGGTGGGGGCCAGGGCTGGCGCGGGCGTCGCGGTGTCAGTGAGAGGAGCGCCGATGGCCTGCCGCCACCGCCGCTCCAGTCCGGCGCGGTCGAATCCATAGACTTGCTGGAGCGCTGTGTCGATGGGCGTGCCGCTCTTGATGGCGCGCAGCAGCTCAGCCATCTTGGGCCCGCCGTGGGCCTCGACGAGGTAGGCGACGAGACTGCGGGCCTCGCCGTAGAGGAGCAGCACCGCGTCGGGCGTTCCCACGCGTCCAGTCATGGCATAGATGGAGAGGAGGCTGTTGTTTCGGATGGCGTTCTGCAGGTAGGCGTCATAGGTTGGGCCGGGTTCAATGTTCCCGTACTCGGCCAAGCCTTCGTTCAGCCAGACGGGGACCAGGCCGATGTTCGGCTCCGTGGCCTCGTGGACGAGCATATGGGTGAGTTCGTGGGAAACGACGCCGCGGAACAAGGGGTCGTCTCCCAGCAGGAACGAGACCCGCTCGTCGCCAAAGACCTGGCCTTCCGTGACCAGGGTGCTGCGGATCAGTTGGCTGGTGAACGGCAGCACATCGACCATGTCCCGGACGTTGTTGTATATGAAGATGCGCCAGGGAGTCGTGATCTGCACCTGCGTCAAACGGCCTATGCGT
>JACPQI010000008.1 GCA_016190545.1 Chloroflexota bacterium | reverse complement strand
GGTTCACATTCTGGGTCCGGCAGGACTATCTCTTCCTCATCGAGTACAGCAGGCTGTTCGCGCTGGCGGCGGCCCGGTCGCCTGACCTATCGGCGATGACGGCGTTCGCCGAGCTACTACGGGCCACGCTCACAGAAGAGATGGCGCTGCACCGCAGCTATGCAGCGGAGTCCGGCATCAGCGCGGCGGACCTGGAGCGGGAGCCTATGGCGCCGGTGACGCAGGGCTATACGGACTTCCTGCTGCGGACAGCGGCGCTGGGGTCGTACGGGGAGCTGCTGGCGGCGCTGCTGCCGTGCATGTGGGGCTTCTCCGAGGTGGGGCGGCGGCTGGCCCGACGCGGACGGCCCAAGGAAGACCGCTATGCGCGCTGGATCGATCTGTACGCTTCGCCGGAGTTCGCGAAGCTGGCGCGGTGGTGCCGCGACTTGCTGGACGAGGAGGCGAAGGGGCTGCCACAGGGCGAGCGCCGGCGACTGGAGCGGGCGTTCCTGACCAGCAGCCGCTACGAGTACCTGTTCTGGGAGATGGCCTGGCGACAGGAGCGGTGGCCCGTGTAGACAGGGGCGGCGCTCCTAGCTATGATAGGAACTCGATTGCGGAGGCCATTCGGACGAAAGGAGACGTTCTGTGAAACTTGCGCTTGTAGGAGGCACCGGCCCGGAAGGACTGGGCCTGGCCCTGCGATTCGCCAAGGCGGGAATGGAGGTCATCATCGGCTCGCGGAAGGAGGAACGGGCCCAGGAGGCGGCGCATACCATCAAGTCCGCGGTGCCGAACGCCTCGGCGCAGGGACTGGTGAACCGGCAGGCGGTGACGCACAGCGACATCGTCATCGTCACGGTACCGTACGGCGGGCAGAAGGAGACGTTGACGGAGCTGCGGGACGTCATCGAGTCACGCATCGTCGTGGATACGGTGGTGCCGCTATCGTTCAGCAAGAGCGGCATCAGCGCGCTGCCGGTGCAGGAAGGCTCGGCGACCCAGGAGGCGCAGGCGCTCCTGCCGCAAGCGAAGGTTGTCGGGGCCTTCCATAACCTGAGTGCGACGGAACTGGCGGAGCTGGAACACCCGATGGAGTCGGACGTCGTCGTGGTGGGCAACGACGCCGAGGCGAAGAAGGCGGTGATGAGCCTGGCACAGGTTATTCCAGGCGTGCGGGCTATCGACGGCGGGGGGCTGCAGAACGCCCGCTACGTGGAGGACATTACGGCCCTGCTCCTCAACATCAACAAGATATACAAGGCCCACACGTCCATCAAGATCGTAGGGCTATGACGCCGACGGACCAGCAGCCAGGCGCCACGCCGGCTCCGGCCACAACGCAGCAGGCGCAACAGGCGGCGCCCCAGTTCAGGGTCGTGGGCGTCATCGGCATGCCGGAGGTCAGGCCCGGCGATGACCTGGCCTCCCTCATCACGAAGGCGGTGGAGCGGCAAGGCACGCCACTCCTGACCAACGACGTGCTGGTGGTGACGCACAAAATCGTGTCCAAAGCGGAAGGACGGTTGGTGGACTTGCGAAACGTCACCGCATCGGTGCAGGCGGAGCGGTTCGCCAAGGAGTTCGGGAAAGACGCGCGGCTGGTGGAGGTGTCCCTGCAGGAGAGCCAGCGGGTCATTAAGATGGAGCGGGGTATCATCATCAGCCAGACGCGCCACGGGTTCATCTGCGCCAATGCGGGGGTGGACGTCTCCAACGTGGACGACCCGCATATGGCGCTGCTGCTGCCGAAAGACCCGGACGCCTCCGCCCGGCGGCTGCGCAAGCAACTCGAGCGCGGCCTGGGCTTCCGGGTGGCGGTGGTGATCAGCGACACCTTCGGGAGGCCCTGGCGAGAGGGTTGCACTAATATCGCTATAGGCGTGGCGGGCATCCGCCCGCTCCAGGACCATCGAGGGCACATGGACCCCCAGGGACGGACGCTGCGGGTAAGCGTACAGGCAACGGCGGACGAACTGACGGGAGCAGCCGAACTCGTCATGGGGAAACTGGACCGAGTGCCGGTAGCTATCATTCGAGGGTTGCCACTGGAAGCGGGTGAGGGATCAGCGCGGGAGCTGGTGCGAGACCCGTCGCTCGACCTCTTCCAGTAGGGGGCGAGATGCGCTGTCGAGGGACCAGGCTGAGGAGATGGGCGGTGACGATTGCCGTGGCAGGGCTGACGACGATGCCCGCTGTGGCGTGCGGCCCCGAGGTGATGGCGACGCCCAATATCCCAGCGACGGTGCTGGCGGGCGTTGAGACGCGCGTTGCTCAGATACCCACGCCAGCGCCGTTCCCCACGCCGCTGCCCACTCCGACGCCTGCGCCGGACCCGTTGCCCACTATCCGCGCGGAGATAGAGCGTCTGGCGGCGCGCCTGCCCACGCCCGCACCGACGCCGACGCCGGTCCCCACACCGACGCCGGCGCCGACGGCCACGCCCATCACGCTGCCAAGCCAACTTGTATCTTTCGCGTCTATCGTTCAACAGTACCAGAACTCGGTGTTCCGCATCTCCAATCCCGCCGGGTCCTCCGGGACCGGCTTCCTGATTACGGCCACAGGCCTAGCCCTCACCAACAACCACGTCATCCAGGGGACACAGCAGTTCCGCGCCCTGTTCGACGATGGCAGAAACCTTGTGGGAACGGTGCTGGGGACGGATACGCGTCTGGATATCGCCGTGGTGCAGATAACAGGAGAATCCTTTGAGCCGGCGACGCTGGGCGGTGCAAACGAGGTGCAACTGGGCGAAGAGGTCATTGTGCTGGGGTACCCGCTGGGCTCCCAACTCCGAGGGGGGCTTTCCGTCTCAAAGGGCGTCGTGTCCGGGTTCCGGCGCAGCACCACGAACAGACTGACCATTCAGACAGACGCGGCCCTGAACCCGGGGAATAGCGGCGGGCCGCTCGTCTCATCACGTGGCAGAGTGGTGGGTATCAACACCTCCATCGCAACGGGAACGACGACGGGCGAGCCGGTGGAGCGCATTGGCTTTGCGGTGGCCATCGACCATGCCCTCGACGTGCTGCCGGCGCTGAGCGGCGGCAGGTTCCCAGTGACGCCTACGCCAACACGAACACCAGCGCGGTAATGCCCTCTGATGGAGAACCGCTTCGTCGGTTGCTCCGTAATCTATACGGTGGGGTTGCCGAGCGAGGCCGACTGCCAGTATAGTGTTACACGCATTCGCCGGACACGTGCCGTTCCAGCGCGAAAACGGACAAGGGTCCCTGGTGAACGACGGGGCTATGCGCGCCCAGCCGCCCCGAGATGGAGGTAGTCAGATGGCGGAGCAGGCCTTCATTCTCATTGAGACGGAAGCGGGGCAGTCCAGAGCGGTGGCGAACGCTTTGGCCAAAGTACAGGGTGTGAAGCGGGCGGATGTGGTGACAGGCCCGTACGACATCATCGCTCACGTGGAGGCCCCAACACTTGACGCCGTCGGCAACCTGGTCACGAGCAAGATACAGGAGGTGGCGGGCATCATCCGCACGCTGACCTGCCTGACCGTGCCCATGAGCCTGGCGGCCATCACCAAGAGTCAGAAGAAGTAGCGCTTCCTCTAGGCATCCTGGCGCCGACGCAGCATCTCCCGCATGTGGCGGAGCCGCTCCGCGCGGTGCAGCGTCTCCTGTGCGTCCACTTCCGCCCTCACGATGCGGTCTCCCTCCACCTCCACGAGAAGCCAGTCGCCCGGGCGGGCGGAGGTGGGCAGCGCCGCACGAGGAGCAACGACCTCACGCTCGTCACGACTCACGAGCAGCACCGCCACATCCCCTTCGATACGGTCGATGACGGCCATGTCAACCTGGGCCACCGCTTATCCCTCCTTCAGCGACGCGGTCAGGTCTATTGTGCCATGAGGTTACCCCGATGTCCCTCACCCCCTTGATCCCCTTCTCCTCTTGAGGAGAGGGGGAAGGGAAAGAGAGGTGGGGGGACACCCCCCATGCCCCCGTCAAGGAACCCTACGGTTCCCTGTACCCTCCCTTTAATGGAACTTAGCGTCAGAGATCTGAGACCCAACGCGCAAGGGAAAACTTACAATCGCAACCGCGTGTTTTTCTGAGACAGGAACAAAGGGTGGGGGACGTCGCTATCGCTCCGTCGTGACGGTGTAGCTCGCGCCGTCGCTGCGGAGGACAATAGTTCCATTCGTGTTCGTACCGTAGAGCGCGATGCCGCGAGAGCGCACGGCCTCGACCACCTCAGGGTGGGGATGGCCGTACTGGTTGTCGCGCCCGGCCTGGTACACCGCCACCTGCGGGGCCACCGCCTGCAAAAACGCCGGCGAGGTGGAGGTGCTGGAGCCGTGGTGGCCGAGCTTCAAGACTTGGGCGCGGACATCCAGACCCGCCTGGAGCATGGAGCGTTCCGCCGCCACCCCGGTATCGCCCGTGAGGAGGATGGACGTCTGGCCGTACTCTATCTTCAGCACCACGGAGTTCTGATTGCGGTCACCGGGGATGAAAGGCTCCACGGGGTGAAGGACACGGACGGCGACGGCGCCGAGAGTGGCGGTGTCGCCGCGACGGACCTCACGGTAGACGGCGCGAGAGCGCTGGGCGGCTGACAGGAAGTCCTCATAGGCGCGCGTGGTGTTGATCTGTCCGTCCACCCACACCTCCTGCACGGTGAAGCGTCGCAGCACCTCGATGAGGCCGCCGATGTGGTCGGCGTCCGGGTTGGTGCCGACAACGATGTCAATGTTCTTGACGCCATGCCGGTCAAGAAAGTCGCTCAGGCCAGAGGAGCGACCGCCGCCATCCACCACCATGACCTGGCCTTGCGGCGTGCGGATGTACATGCCGTCGCCCTGGCCCACATCGACGAAGTGGACTTCGAGCCGGCTAGGGGGCGCAAGGGTGCTATCGGAGGCCCGACCCCCGCAGGCGGCGCCGACAAAGAGGAGCAGGGCCAGGAGAGCGGGCAGGAAGAGCCGCCATCGGCGGAGCAGAAACGCGAAGGGCGTGGAGCGCGAGGGCATCTTCATACGGTCTGCTCCATGATACCGTAGGACCAGGGCCGGGGGCACGTGCTAGAATCCGAGCGGATAGGGACGATAAAGACGATGAGCGCTGAGCAGATGTGGCAAGAGGTGGCCCGGCTCCTGGGCATCGCCAAGTCGCCGGAGCCGGGCCTAGTGGCGGGCGAGCTGGTGCTGCTCCTCGCCCAGACGCAGAGCTACCGAAAACAGGGGCAGGCGGAGGAGGCGCTGTCTCTCCTTCGATTGTCCTTGCAGGGCGCCTTCGAGCGCAAAGCGCTGGACCGGTCGCAACGGGCGCTGTGGGAGGAGGCGAAACAGCACTATCAGGCAGCGGCGGAGTTCGCCGACGACGAAACGCAACGGGCGCTCCAGCACAATGCCGCCATCTGCTGCCTGAACCTGGCGCTGGGATGGGAGCGGGCGGGCCGCGTAGAGGATGCGCTGAACGCTTTCACAGAAGTGACGATGCTTGACCCGCTGTACGCCAAGGCCCACTACGGGAGAGCCAAGCTGCTCGCTCGTCAGACACTAAAGCCCGATGCGGTCCAGGAGAGCGCGGAGGCGCTGCGGCGAGCCATTGAGCTGGACGAATCATACCGGCGGTTGGCGGAACGCGACGAGGACTTTGCGGCAGCGTGGGAGACGCCGGAGTTCCGGGAGGCGCTGCGTTAGGCGGAGGCAACCCCAGGACAGCAAGCGCAAGTGGGTTGGGGGAGGGGCGGCGTGCTAGCGGCGGATGAGCTGCATGGCCTCCTGGGCTAAACCCAGGTCGCGGCAATCGCAGTAGGTGGCGAAGAGTGCCCGGTTGAGCAGGTCCATGCCCTGGGTGTTGAGCAGCTCAGAGCAACGGTGGCGGATAGTGTTGAGTCGGGTGATCCGCCGGAAAAGGATACGCACCTGCTCATCCGAGGAGGCAGGGTCTCGCTTGACCTCCGGCAGGGTGAGGAAATCGGCGTTGCTGTCGAACTCGCGCATCTTCCACCTCGCAACTATTGATTTTACCACTAAGACGCCCAAAAGTAGTAAATGTGGTTTTGAACTTTATTCAATTTCTACTGAATCTGTCGGCCCGCTACACCGATTAGAAAAATTGATGGGTTATGGGGATGTTAACGTTGGGTAAAGCTCCGATGAACCAGCGGCGGGCCGCTCGGAGTGGCCCGCCGCTGGGCTATAATCGCCTCAGTCAGCATGTCGGCCAAGCGCATTCTGGTGGTAGAGGACGAGCAGAGCCTGGTGGATGCTCTGCGCTACAACCTCGCCCGCGAGGGCTACTCTGTGGAGACGGCCCGAGACGGCCGGGAGGGCTTGGAGTTGGCCCGCCGCTCGGCGCCCGACCTGATCCTGCTGGACCTCATGCTCCCCACCATAGACGGGCTGGAGGTGTGCCGCACCCTGCGCCGCGAGGGTTCATCGGTACCCATTCTCATGCTGACGGCCAAGACCAGCGATGTAGACAAGGTGGTGGGACTGGAACTGGGGGCGGACGACTACGTGACGAAGCCGTTCCAGCTCCGGGAACTGCTGGCACGCATCAAGGCGATCCTGCGCCGCTCCGACCTGACGAAGTCGACGCCCCCAGAAGAGGCCCGGAAGCCGCTGGAGCGCGGTTCTCTGGTCATCGACCCGGCTCGGCATGTGGTGCTGCGAGCGGGCAAGAGCCTGACGCTGAAGCCTAAGGAGTTCGAGCTGCTGGAATTCCTGGCACGCAACGCCGGGATCGTGTTCAGCCGAGAGACGCTCTTGGCCCGGGTGTGGGGCTACGACTACGCCGGCGACACCCGCACGGTGGACGTGCACGTCCGCTGGCTGCGAGAGAAGATCGAGGACGAGCCCAGCAACCCCACGCTGCTCCTCACAGTGCGAGGCGTCGGCTATAAATTCGCAGAGCAATAACGTAAGATAAGACCATGCGATGGGCAGTCTTGCTTGCGTTCGTGGCCTTCGTCGGCGTGACGCTGGGCCTGGCGGCCACGCTTCCCTCCTCTACGACCCTTGACGTCGCCCTGGTCGCCGCCGCCATCGTCATCATGGCTGGAGCGCTCCTCACCTACGCCCTAGCTCTGCGGCGGCAGATACGGGACATGGGCCACACCGCCCGCGCGCTCCAGCCAGGGCAGCCACGAACGTCCTTCCGCGCGGAAGGTGGCGATCAGGTGGCACCCTTGGCTCTAGCCCTGGACGGCCTGGTGTCGCGGTTCGAGCAGGCGTTGACCAGCCTGGCAAGCGAACACGGGACGCTGCAAGCGGTGCTCGATAACATGCACGATGCAGTGCTGATGGTGGACCAGGACCGGCACATCGTGCTCGTGAACCCAGCCTTTGAGTCGCTCTTTCAAGCGCGAGGCGAAAAGGCCGCAGGGCGACCGGTGCTGGAAGTGATCTTGGACCACGAGGTAGCGTTGCTGCTGGAGCAGTGCATGCGGACGGGCAAGGCCCACTCGACACTGTTAAATATCGGACCGGAGCACCGCCCCTTCCAGGTGCGCGGCACCGCGTTCCAGGCCCAGGGCCGCACGACGGCGCTGGTGATCTTCCACGACCAAACAGAAGCGCAACGAGTGGACCGGACGCGCTCCGAGTTTGTGGCCAACGTGTCCCATGAACTGCGGACGCCGCTGGCCTCCATCAAGGCGATGGTGGAAACGCTGGAGCAGAGCGCGCTGGAGGATAGAGAGGCGGCAGGACATTTCCTCTCACGTATCAACACTGAGATCGACCGGATGACGGCGATGATCGACGACCTGCTGGCGCTGTCCAACATAGAAAGCGGGCATGTGCCGCTCCACCTCCGGCCGGTGGAGATAGCGCCCCTGCTGCACGATGCGGCGTTGCGGATGAAGCCCCAGACCGAGCGACAGGGGTTGACAGTGAACGTGCAGGCATCGCCTGATGTGTCCAGGGTCATAGCTGACCCCACACGCATCATGGAGGTGCTCACCAACCTGCTGGACAATGCCGTCAAGTTCACGCCGTCCGGAGGTTTCATCACCCTGACTGCACGTCCGGAGACCGGGTCAGTACATATTCAGGTGCAGGACACGGGCGTGGGCATCGCCAAGGAAGACTTGCCGCACATCTTCGAGCGCTTCTATAAAGCGGACCGCTCCCGCGCCAGCGAAGGGACCGGCCTGGGGTTGGCTATCGCCAAACACCTGGTGCTCGCCCATAAAGGCACCATAAAAGCGGAGAGCGCGGAGGGACGCGGCTCCACCTTCACCTTCACGTTGCCGGCGGCACCGTCGCACCGGTAAGCTGTCGCCGCCGACGCGGAGGCTCCCCGGCCTCGTCACATCGCGGTGCTACAATGGGAAGACGTTGCGTGCCGACGAACTGAAATACTGGGTTGCGTTCAACCGCATTCCGGGCCTGGGCCGGGCCAAGTTCCTCCTGTTAGAGAAGCACTTCGGCCACCTGAGCCAGGCCTGGGTGGCAAGCCCTGCCGCGCTCAAGGCGGGCGGCCTGGACGAGAAGACCGTGGCCGCCATCGTGGAGACGCGGGCGGGAATCTCGCCTGACGCCGAAATGGAGCAGTTAGCGAAGCTGGGCGTCCGCGCCCTGACCTGGCACGACGACGCGTACCCCCGCCGATTGAAAGAGATTTACGACCCGCCGCCTGTGCTCTACCTGCGCGGCGCTCTCACGGCGCAGGATGATTGGGCGATCACCGTGGTGGGGACTCGGCGCTGCACGGCCTACGGGAAGGAGGCCGCCGAGCAGATCGCAGGCGACCTGGCCCGGAACCGCATCACCATCGTGAGCGGTCTGGCGCGCGGCATCGACACTATCGCCCACCAGGCGGCCCTCGGCGCCGGGGGGCGGACCATCGCCGTCACGGCGGGAGGGCTGGATACGGTGTACCCGCCGGAGAACGTGCGGCTGGCCCAGCAGACCATAGAGCGGGGGGCGCTGCTGAGCGAGCATCCGCCGGGCGTGAAGCCCCTGGCCAGCTTCTTCCCCCGCCGCAACCGCATCATGAGCGGCATCAGCATGGGCACACTGGTGGTAGAGGGCGATGACGGGAGCGGCGCTCTCATTACAGCGAACTTGGCGCTGGAGCAGGACCGGGAGGTGTTCGCCGTGCCGGGGAGCGTGTTCTCGCCCGCCAGCCGGGGCACCAACCGCCTGATTCAGGAAGGGGCCAAGCTGGTGCTTGACGCTACGGATATCCTGGAGGAGTTGAACCTGACGGTGGCGGCGCACCAGATGGAGTTGCGAGAGACGCTGCAGCCGGACGACAAAGAGCGCGACCTGCTAAAGTATCTTTCGTCGGAGCCGACCCACATCGACCAGGTCCGGCGGCTGTCGGGACAACCCATGGCCCAGGTGAGCAGCGCCTTGGCTATGCTGGAGATAAAGGGCCTGGTGCGCCAGGTGGGGGCGATGAACTATGTGCTGGCGCGGGAAGCGCAGGCACGGTACGGAGTGAAGGTGGAATAGTCCATGTCGAAAGACCTTGTGATTGTCGAATCGCCGGCGAAGGCGCGGACCATCAGCCGGTTCCTGGGCAAAGAGGCAACGGTGGTGGCCTCCATGGGCCATGTGCGGGACCTGCCGGAGAAGACCCGGCGGGGCGACCTGGGCGTGGAAGTGACGGATGGCTTCCGTCCCCGCTATGAGGTGATGGAGGACAAGCGCCGGGTGGTGAACGACATCCGGTCCAAAGCGAAGGATGCCAAGGCCATCTACCTGGCCACGGACCCGGATAGGGAGGGCGAGGCCATCGCGTGGCACCTGACGGAGGCGGCGGGGCTGGACCAGATCAACGCGCCCAAGCGCCGAGTGGTGTTCCACGAGATTACGGAAGACGCCATTCAGCACGCCTTCAAGCACCCGCGCCAGATCCATATGGAGTTGGTGAACGCCCAACAGGCCCGGCGCATCCTGGACCGCATCGTGGGCTATAAGCTGAGCCCGCTGCTGTGGAAGAAGATCCAGACGGGGCTGTCCGCCGGGCGGGTGCAATCGGCAGCGCTGCAAATGGTCGTGACCCGAGAGCGGGAAGTCCAGGGCTTCATGCCCAAAGAGTACTGGACCATCGCCGCCGAACTGGCCAAGCATGGGCAACAGGACGGCAGCCAGCGCGCCGCCATTGTGGCCGAACTGGTGAACCGCCTGGGCGCGAAGGGGCAAATCGAGATACGGGACGAGGCCAGCGCCGCGGCCATTACCGACGACCTGCAGGGCGCCGGCTACAGGGTACACAAGGTGACGATGAAGGAGACGCGCCGCAGGCCGGCGCCGCCCTTTATCACCAGCACCCTGCAACAGGAGGCCGGACGGAAGCTGAAGTTCAGCGCCAAGCAGACCATGCTCCTAGCCCAGCAGCTCTACGAGGGCCTGCCGCTGGGGCCTGAAGGCTCGGTGGGCCTCATTACGTATATGCGCACTGACTCCACGCACGTCACCCATTCCGCCGTCGTGGAGACACGCGAGTTCATCCAACGCGCCTACGGCGAGTCCTACCTGCCGCCCCACCCCCACGCCTACACCAAAAAGGTGAAGGGCGCCCAGGAGGCCCACGAGGCCATTCGCCCCACCTCCGTGAAGCGGACGCCGGACATGGTGAAGCCGCACCTGACGGCGCAGCAATACAAATTGTATGAGCTGGTCTGGCAGCGCATGGTGGCCTGTCAGATGTCGGACGCGCTGTACGACGCCACCACGATAGAGGCGGAAGCGCATAGCGTGAAGTCGAGCAACGCCTACCTGTTCAAGGCAAGCCGGTCGGTCCAGAAGTTCCCGGGCTTCCTGGCGCTGTACAGCGAGGGGAAGGATGACGGCGACGGCCAGGACGAGGCGAAGGCGCCCCTGCCACCGCTGACCAAGGGCGATGCGCTGACCTGTCTTGCGCTGAAGTCGGAGCAGCACTTCACCAAGCCGCCGCCGCGCTACACAGAAGCCACTCTCATCAAGGCGCTGGAGGAGAACGGCATCGGACGGCCCAGCACCTACGCCCCCATCATTTCCACTCTGCTGGATAGGGATTATGTAAATAAAGAGGAGGGGAGACTGGTCCCCCAGAAGCTGGGCTTCCTGGTAAGCGACCTGCTCTCCCAGAACTTCCCGCACATCGTGGACCTCAGGTTCACAGCCCGGTTGGAGGAGGAGCTGGACGAGATCGCGCGGGGTGAGACGGACTGGGTGGCGTTCCTCAAGGAGTTCTATGACCCCTTTGTGGAAGAGCTGTCGCAGGCGGAGAAGAGCATCGCCGACGAGGCGACGAACGTGACTTGCGACAAGTGCGGCAAGCCCATGGTGGTGCGCATCGGCCGCTATGGACGATTCCTGGCCTGCACTGGTTTCCCCGAGTGCAAGAACGCCAAGCCCCTTCCTTCGGAAAATGAGAGGGCGCCAGAGGAGCCGACCAGCGAGGTCTGCGACAAGTGCGGCAAGCCTATGGTCATCCGCACGGGCAGACGGGGCAAGTTCCTGGCCTGCACAGGCTTCCCCGCATGCAAGAACGCCAAGCCGCTCCCTTCAGAGAAGGAAAAGGGGAAAGGGCCGGAGGAGCCGACTGACGAAGTCTGCGATAAGTGCAGCAAGCCTATGGTCATCCGCACGGGCAGGCGAGGCAAGTTCCTGGCCTGCACCGGCTTCCCCACGTGCAAGAACGCCAAGCCACTCGTCGCCAAGACGGGCACCCGCTGCCCCGCGTGCAAGACGGGTGAACTGGTGGAGCGCTCCGGCTGGAGCCCCAAGACGCGAAAGCGCTTTCTCTTCTTCGGGTGCTCCAACTTCCCGACGTGCGATTTCAGCGTGCGCAGCAGGCCGCTGCCGGTACCCTGCCCGGAGTGCGGCGGGCTGCTGGTGGAGGCTGGCGCGAGCGGGGCC
>JACPQI010000064.1 GCA_016190545.1 Chloroflexota bacterium | reverse complement strand
GTGGAGAGCGCGCTGATCCAGCACCCCGCGGTGGCCGAGGCAGGGGTGATCGGCAAGCCAGATCCCATCGCGATGGAGGTGGTGAAGGCCTTCGTCTCCCTCAAGGACGGCCACGAGCCGACCGAGGGGCTCCGCGCCGACATCATGCGCTTCGCCCGCCAGCGCCTGCACGCCGCCGTCGCCCCGCGCGAGATCGAGTTTGTGACGTCGCTGCCCAAGACCCGCAGCGGCAAGATCATGCGCCGCCTGCTAAAGGCGCGGGAGTTGGGCCTGCCGGAAGGCGATACGTCGACACTGGAAGACTGAACGCTTTGGTGAACGCTTTTCAAAAGCGGGGTGAGCGCCTGGCTCATTCTGAGCACGCCTGCGGCGGGCGAAGAATCTCTCTCACGTCACTAGCCTTAGTGGGAACTGAGACCCTTGAGTCCCGACAGGTCGGGACTCAAGGGTGACATGAACGCTCTCAGCGCCGGTGTTCCTCTGGCTGTGCAGGAAATGACGGCGGTGGAGGACTTTTAAAAAGGGCTTGATATGCGAAGGGGGGCACATTCGTGCGCCCCCTCGTCCTTCTATCGTTTATCTTTGCCCCTACTTCCTTTGTTCGATGGGCACGTAGTCCCTGTTTGCCTTGCCGGTGTAGACCTGGCGAGGGCGAGCGATCTTCTGCTCCTGGTCCGTGACCATCTCCCGCCACTGGGCCATCCAGCCCACCGTGCGCGGGATGGCGAACAGGACAGGGAATACGTCGATGGGGAAGCCCATGGCCTGGTAGATGATGCCGGAGTAGAAGTCCACGTTGGGGTAGAGCCGGCGCTTCACGAAGTAGTCGTCCTCCAGCGCAATCCGCTCTAACTCCAGCGCGATGTCCAGCAGGGGGTTCCTCCCCGTGACCTCGAACACCTCGTGAGCAATTTTCTTGATGATCTTTGCTCTGGGGTCATAGCTCTTGTAAATGCGGTGTCCGAAGCCCATCAGCCGCCCTTCGCCCCGCTTGAACGCATCGATCGCCGCGGGCACCCTATCCTTGGAGCCGATGCTTTTGAGCATGTGGATGACGGCCTCGTTAGCCCCGCCGTGCAGCGGGCCATAGAGGGCGGCGGCCGCGGCAGCCAGGCAGGAGAAGGGATCCACCTGTGAGCTGCCGACGCTCCGCATAGCGTTGGCGCTGCAGTTCTGCTCGTGGTCGGCATGGAGAATGAACAGAATATCCAACGCTCGCTCAAGGACCGGGCTCGGGCGGTAGTGCACGTCGGCGACGGGGTGAAAGAGCATGCTCAGAAAGTTACCGGTATACGAAAGCTCATTATGGGGGTACACGTAGGGCAGGCCCAGGCTATGACGGTAGGTGAAAGCGGCGATGGTGGGGACCTTGGCGATGGCCCGGTGGGTCTGGAGTTCCCGGGATGCAGGATCGGACACGTTCTTGGCGTCAGAATAGAAAGTGGAAAGGGCCCCTAACGTGCTCAGTAGCATGCCCATGGGGTGGGCATCATAGCGGAACCCCTCCATGAACATTTTGATGTTCTCGTGGAGCATGGTGTGGGTGATGATGTTATGGGTCCACTGGGCCAGTTGGGTCTTGGTGGGCAGTTCTCCGTTGATGAGGAGATAAGCTGTCTCGAGATGAGTGGACTTTTCCGCGAGCTGTTCGATAGGGTAGCCCCGGTATTGGAGGATGCCTTTGTCGCCGTCGATGAAGCTGATTTGGCTGCGGCAGGAGGCGGTGTTGGTGAAAGCCGGATCGTAGGACATCAAACCAAAATCACCTTCCGATGTCCTGATCTGCCGGAGGTCCATCGCGCGGATGGTCCCGTCTTCGATGGGGATGGTGTACTGCTTCCCAGTGCGGTTGTCGGTGACCGTGAGGGTATCGGGCGGCATCCTAGACTCCTCTCTCCGCTTACTTCTGCGGCAAAAGGCCCACGTTGCTGGAAAATACACCCCTCGCTTATTATACTTCTAATTTGATGAGTAGCCCAGGCTCAGATATGGGCGCTCACATTATCTTTTTGGCGCCCGCAGTACACTGGAATTGTGGGCCGGCTTTTCGCTTCCATTTACGACATCGCTGTGGCGCCTGGCGAGTGGGCGGGCCTGCGCGCACTACGAAGGCGCCTCCTCGCCGGGGCATCGGGCCGCGTTCTGGAAGTCGGCCTCGGCACCGGCCTTTCCCTCCCGTTTTATCCCTCCGTGACCGTCCTCGTCGGCATTGATCCCAACCGCGATATGCTCACTCGGGCCGCCCGGCGCGGGAGCGCCGCCAACAGGGTTCTCACCCTTCTCATGGCCGACGGCCGGAGTCTTCCCTTCGTGGACGTTGCTTTCGATACTGTCGTCGGCAGTCTCGTCTTCTGCTCTGTCCCTGACCCGCTGCAGGGTCTAATCGAAGCGCGGCGCGTCACCCGTCCCGGCGGCGAGTTGCGCCTGTTGGAGCACGTGCGCGGCTTAGGCCCTGTCGTCGGCAAGCTTCAGGACTGGGCTACACCCATCTGGAAGCGCATGGCCCAGGGCTGTCACCTCAACCGCACAACGCTGGACACCGTGTGTCAGGCAGGCTGGCGCGTAGACAGCGTTGTGCAGTATCTCGCCGTACAAGTCATCACCGCCCACAACCCAGGTGCGGAAGGAGCGGCAGCGTGAAGGGGATATCAACACTGCTTGTGTCGAGAGTGGTATACTGTAATACGTTTGGGGACGCGTGGTCTCGACAGGGGAGAACCCTGGCTGGATCGCAGGCCGAGGTCGCCGCAGTCCTCGTTAAAAAGGTGGCAAAAAAGTAACTGGCGAGCGCAATCTCGCACTCGCTGCTGCCTAAAGCAGTAGCGACGTCCTCTCCGGCCTCTTCTCGAAGGTAGGGGAAGGGCGCAAACGATTCGAGGCGCAGCGATCCGGACGCCGATAAGGATCGCCCAAGACTCTTCGGCTGGCCGAATGTCGACCCTGCCGGACGGGGCGGCGATAGGCGAGACACCAAAATCCGGCTAAGCCTGTAGCATATCCTCGCAAGGGCTCTTCTGGACGGGGAGTTCGACTCTCCCCCGTCTCCACCAGGAACACGGCTCCTCCGGAGCCCCAG
>JACPQI010000063.1 GCA_016190545.1 Chloroflexota bacterium | reverse complement strand
GCCGGATGCCGTCCAAGGACAAGGAGCGGATCATGCGGTCATTCAAGGAGCGGCAGGTGGATCTGCTCGTTTCGACGGCGGTGATCGAAGTGGGGATCGACGTGCCGAATGCCTCGATCATGCTCATCGAGGGCGCGGAGCGGTTCGGGCTGTCCCAGCTCCATCAGCTTCGCGGCCGGGTAGGGCGCGGCGGCCTGCCAAGCTACTGCCTGCTGCTGGCCGAATCGCCCTCGGCGGAGTCGATGGAGCGGCTGGGCATCGTGGAGCGGACCAGCGATGGCTTCACACTTGCGGATGAGGACCTTCGGCTGCGCGGCCCCGGCGAGTTCCTGGGCACCCGGCAGCACGGCCTCCCTGACCTCCGCATGGCCCGTCTCAGCGATGTGCCGTTGCTTGAGTTCGCGCGGGAGCAGGCGGCGGCGCTGTTCGCGGAGGACCCGGACCTGGCGAGGCCGGAGCACCAGGCGCTGCGGCGTGAGCTGGAGCGCCTGTGGCCCCAGGGCCTGGCGGAAATGAGTTGACGCTACGGGGTAAGGCCGAGACAGCGCCGGAGGTTGCGGTCGACGGCATTCATGTCCTGCGAGGACAGGGTACCTATCGCGCGGGCGACCATACCTTGCTGGATGGTGCGGAGAATACCGGTCACAACAGAAGCGCGTAGCAGTCCAGCTTCACGCCATTGCGACAAGCGATAATCACCGATGAGCATGCGGTCGATGTTGCTGGTAATGGCGGCGACGATGGCTTCTCTCCGGCCCCGATGGTAGGTGTCTGCGCTTATGACGAGAGCGGGGCGAAACTTCACATCATGGGTGTCCGTGAACTGGTAGTTCACGAGGACCACATCGCCACGCCTACAAGGTGTCGTAGATTGCATCGTCATCGTTATTCCAAAGCTCATCTAACACTGGATCGCCTGAGAGGACGGCTGGCGCCTCCGTGGGGTGTTTGCTTACTTCGATGGGTAATCGCTGTGGCACGCTCTCCAGGTCTTTCCTGCGGAAACGTCTGATACGCTGCTCGCCCAGCCGGTATGTGGGCAGGCGGCCTTCTCTCGTCAGCTTATAGATGGTACGGCGAGAAACGCCGAGGTAGGAAGCTGCCTCCTCGACGGTGTACCATTCTGTGTTTTTGTCAGTCTTGCCCATAGCTGGCCCAAGCTCAATGGCGCTGTGCGCATTGTAGCTCATGCAAGCACATAGAAGCAAACTAGGAACCAATTGCGGCCCAGCTTCACGCCTGGGGATTAGGTAGTTTTGCACGAAAAGTGGCGATTGTCCTGTCACCCTTGAGTCCGCCGCAGGCGGACGAAGGGTCTGGGGAGGTGGGATTCGTTTGGTTAGTTACCCCACCCCAGATTCTTCGTCCTTCCCGCACGGGAAGGACGAAGAATGACATTTTGGCGCAAAGCCGGGATTCTGTCTTACTTAATCGCCATGGGGTTGACGGGCGAAGCGACGCCGCCCGTGATCGGCAGTGGCGGCGCCACCAGGAGGCAGTCGTACTGCTTGTCTCTGGCGCAGTCGTCGGCCAGCTCCTTGAGATAGAACATCTCGCCGGCGCTGACACCGGCGTTGGCGATGGCCAGGCTGTGCCACGGCGCGCGGGCCTCGAGCTGCGGCGGCCACACCTCCACGCCCACCGTATCGGTGGCGACGCCCGCTACCTGCTTCTCTTTCAGCCACAACGGCGTGGAGAGGTCCAGCCCCGGCCAGGGGTCGGTGAGGTAGGTCCCCCAGCCCGGCTTGCCCTGGTACCTGGTCATGTGGCCGGTGTGGACGAGCAGGAAATCGCCTTTGCGCACCGGCGTCTTCTGGTGGGCCAGGCACTTCTCCAGGTCGTCGGGGCCAATGGTGGAGCCCGGCTCCAGGGACGGCACGCCCTTCCATGCAGCGAGGTCGAGGAGGAGGCCGCGGCCCACGAATTTGCTCTTGACCTTATCGATTGAGTTCTTGGCGGCGCCCGCCGAGGTGATGGTGGCGGCGGAGTAGCCGTTGTAGATTTTGCCCCGGCTGACCACATGGGCCAGCGAGTCCCACTGGGTAGCGCACTGGGTCGGCATGGTCACGATGTCGTCCGCGCTGGCGTTGAAGGCTGGCTCCGGGCTTTCGGCGAGGATGTCGGTGCCGGTGCGGACCATGACGTGGATGGGGTTGAAGCGGTTCAGCCCGCCCACCTGCCGTTGGGGGCCGTTGCTGTCCAGCGGGATGGCGAGGCTGAACACCTTGCCCTTCCGCACGCAGCGGCACGCCTCCAGGATGGCTTTGGCGTCGATGTAGTTGAG
>JACPQI010000055.1 GCA_016190545.1 Chloroflexota bacterium | reverse complement strand
GGGCTCACGAGGTCTACGGCTATTTCCTGGACATCAACTACCTGGAGTGGGAGCAGCAGTTCCACCAGCGGTTCATGCGCCGCGAGGGCCGAATGCCCTATGTCATTAACGAGGCGGATTGGGCGCGGCACCAGGAGTACCGCTCCCGCCTGTGGCTAAGCAAGCCGCTCCAGGAAGGCCAGCTTGACGGCTGGCGCTTCTACCACGTGCCCGGCCACACGCCGGAGGAGTTGTGCATCCAGCGTGGGCCATACCTGATAACGGGCGACCACGTGCTGCCCCAGATCACGCCCCACCCGACAATGAAGTTGCGCTACGACCTGTTCAAAGAGGCTTTGCCGGCGTCCTACCGTGAACAGAACGTCTACTACGGCCTGTACGTGTTTTTGCGATCGATGAAACGCATTACGCAGCTGGAGGGCGACCTAACGCTGCTGCCCTCCCATCGGTTGTACTTCAAAGGAAAACTCAACCTCATCGGCAAGTCGCGGGCGGAAGAGATCATCGACCACCACCGGCGGCGGCTGGGGCGCATCCTGGACGTGCTGGAGCAAGGGCCGCTTTCCGTGACCGAGCTTACGCTGAAGCACTTTCGGGGGACAGAGCTGTCCGGCCGGTTTCTTTACATGGCTATCGACGAGGTCATTGCGCACCTGGAGTTGCTGCAGGAGGCGGGGGACGTGGCCTACCTGCCTGACGACCCGCACATGGTGAGTGCGACCGGCACACGCGGCTACGAAGGGCTGCTGGCGCGGCTGTAGGCCGCCCCTACAGCAACCTTCGCCCAGCCAGCGGGGGCTCTTTGCGCCGGCGCTTGGCGGCGGGCGCGGGCTTGGGAGCGACGACCTTGAGAAGGTCGCCGACGACCATGTCGCGATTGGTGCTGGGGCGCAGGGGAAGCTCGGGGTTGATGCGATAGGAGTAGCGGCGGCCACGCTTGCGGCGGGCGATGTAGCCTGAATTGACCAGGGCCAGGACGATGTTGTGGGCGGTGCGCTCGGTGATGCCGACGGCCAGGGCGATCTCGCGCTTGGTGCTCTTGGGGTGGCGGTAGATGTAGCCGAGCACCAGGCCATGGTTGGTGATGAATGTCCAGTCGCGTTCTGTGGTGGACATGGCTTTCGTTAAGGGACCATCACTCTTTCGCTCCGTTCAAGGACAATACTCTTAGCGTTGCTATCTCTCTTCCCTCCTGCATGGGGACGGTGGGAAGGAAAGAGGAGAGGCGGGGTGAACCCTATTATAGTACGCACGGTTCAGGAAACAGGGTTCCTGTAACAGATAGTATAGCAGGCCGGGCAAACTATCGAACGAATAAGACATAAGCGATACTCTATGAGAAGACTATCGAACGCTTTTGGGAAAAGCCAAGGTGGAGGAGCAAACGGGACGAGTTTGAAACTCGCCCCTACGACGAAATGAAGAACCAATTGTCCTTCTGCGAAGCAAGGAGGACGGGCCAGAGAGCGCCAATATGTCATTCTGAGCCCCGATACAAACGGGGCGAAGAATCTGGGGGGTGGCTCACCAAACCAGTCCCGCCTCCCCAGACCTTTCGTCCCGATAGGTCGGGACTCAAGGGTGACAGGACAGCCGCCGCTTTTCGTGCAAAGCTGGCCTGAGACCCGTCTTTACATCCTGCGCGAGACCAGGATGCCGTGGATGGTGTCCTGGTCGCGGGGGATGACCTGCGGCGGGCTGAACCCGGCCTCGTACAGGAGCTGCTGGTAAACGCTGACCGGCTTGTACACCTGGTAGCCGAAGTCGTCATAGGGAAGGTAAGAATGCTCCCAGGCGATGGTGAGGTCCGGGTTCTCGTTGGCGAAGGGCTCGCAGATGAGGACCTGACCGCCCGGCGTCAGGGCCGCGTAGGCTTTGGCCAGCAGCATGCGGCACACCTCCACCGGCCAGTCCGCCAAGACGCGGGAGAACATCACCAGGTCGTAGCCCGTGGGGAGGCTGTCTTTGAAGAAATCGCCATCTACTATAGTTACCTTATCACCTGCGTGCGCCTTGGCGACGGTCTGGCGAGCGAGGAAGCAGGCCTGGGGCAGGTTAAAGACTGTGACGTGAAGGTGAGGGAGGCGTTTGACCAGGATGGCGGCCATGGTGGCGTCGCCGCCGCCCACGTCCAGGACCCGCGACGCTGTAGAGAAGTCGAAGCGCCGGATGATGCTCTCCAGCGTCTCCCTGGCGCCCTCCCGCATCCACTTATGGAGCGCCTCCACGTCTTCGGGCTCCTTGGGCGGGTACGGTACCGGTTCCGGTACGGGGCCGCCCATGATGACGTCAACCACGTCATGGGAGGTGGACTTGTCCCAGTAGCGCATGAAATCGCGGAAGAACCAGCCGCCGCGGCCATCTTTTTTGAACAGCGCGCGCAACAGGGGAGTGCCGGTGTAGGTGGGCTCGTAGGCGTCGGGCTGCCAGGTCTCGTCCAACAGCCCGGCGTAGCGCAGCAGCAGCAGCCACTTGCGGCCCCGGAACGGCTGCAGCGCCAAGGCGCCAATGATCTGGCCGGCGGTCATGGGACTCCGATCCGCCAGGAGTGACGGAAGGTCTGTCTTGATGACGGAGGCCAGAAGGGCGGCTTTGGCTGCCCCCGCCAGGAAGGAATAGAAGGCGTCCTCGCGCTGGGTAGAGGTGATCTCGTGATGGACGCTGCTCTCAACCATAGGAGTGCACTCCCTTTTCACATTCTGTTCACAGGTCTTTACCAATTTCAAGTACCGAAGTATACTACGTGTTGCTTATTATGGAAACCCTGAAGGACATCACATTCAGCGATAAGGGTTTTGCCTTCGATCCAGAAACAGGAGCTATTTATAGTCTTAATACCACCGGCTCCTTCATCCTCCGGCAATTGCAGAAGGGGGCAACCGTCAATCGGGTGCTGGAGACCATGAGCAAGCACTTTGAAGTAGATATGGAGACTGCGCGCAAGGACCTGCGCGATTTTCTCGACCAGTTGACCGCCCTCGGCCTGGTCGTCAAGTCGGCACGGTAGCGGCGCTGGGATACGTATGGTCTTACCCTGTACCTGGAGAGACCCGCCGTTTTTGCCTCTGCGGAAGGCGCAGGGCATACCGCCTTTGCACGGGACGTAATTCCTATGCTACACGTAGCCGTCACGGGCCTTAACGCCACCGACGACCCCAATCCGGGCATCGCCGTCATCCAGAGCCTGCGGGACGCCAGCGGCCTGGGCGACAAGGTGCGGATCATAGGCTTGGCCTATGACGCCCTGGACACCGGCATCTACAGCGGCGAGCTGGTGGACGAAGTCTATCTCTTGCCCTACGCAGCCCAGGGCGAAGGCGCTCTGTTGCACCGACTTCGAGAGATACGCACCAAAACTCGTATCGATGTCATCATTCCCACGCTGGATGGCGAAATCATCAACTTCTGCCGTTTGGAACACGTGCTCCAGTCCATGGGCATCCGCCTGCTGATCCCCACCGAACACCGGCTGCGGACCCACTTCAAACATACCCTGCACCAGTTCTGCGCCGCCAACGACGTGCCCGCACCCAAGACGGAGCTTCTTTTCGAGGCCAAGCAACTGGAAAAGGCCGGCAAGACCTTCGGCTACCCCTTCGTGGTCAAAGGCATTCTCCACGGCGCTCACCTGGCCCACACACCCGACCAGGCCCGGGCCTATTTCGACACCTTGCACGCCACCTGGGGCATCCCGCTGCTGGCCCAGGAGTACATTCCCGGCGACGAGCGCGACGTGGCCGCCCTGTGCGACCGCAAGGGCACGATGGTGGGGGCGGTCGCCATGCGCAAGCTGGGGGTCTCCGAGCGCGGCAAGGCCTGGGCCGCCGTCACTATTAGAGACCAAGAGTTGCTTGATCTAGCCGCCCGCATCGTGGAAAAGCTCAATTGGGTCGGCCCTCTGGAGTTCGAGTTCGTCCGTCACGCCACCACCAGCAAGCCCTACCTGCTGGAGATCAACCCTCGCTTTCCGGCCTGGGTCTACCTGGCGGCCAGGGCTGGCCAGAACATGCCCGCCCGCGCAGTGCATCTCGCTCTCGGCAAACGCGCCCCGGCCTTTGCGCCATATCAGGAGGGCGTCGTATACGTCCGCCACGCCAAAGACATCGTCTGCTCTATGGACCAGGTCGCCCATCTGGTGGACCACGGCGAACTGGTCTTGCGCAAGAACGGGAGAGGGACTGGAGCATGGCCAGAAAAAACAATCAAAAAGCCTTCTACGAAAAGCCTGCGGTCGTCAAGCACTCCGTAGGGAACGTCAACCGCTTCGGGAGGCTGGCGTCAGCCATCCCGCACGCCAGCATCGATGGTGTGCCGGTGAAAGAACTGGTGTCCCAGTTCGGCTCGCCATTGTGGGTGGTGTCGGAGGCGACGTTGCGGCGCAAGTATACGGACCTCCACCGGGCCTTCAGCCTGCGCTATCCCCAGATCGCCATAGGCTACTCCTACAAGACCAACTACCTCTCCGCCGTTTGCAGCATCCTCCATCAGGAGGGGGCTTGGGCCGAGGTCGTCTCTGGGTTTGAATACGATATCGCCGAAGAGTTGGGCATTCCAGGCGACCACATCATCTTCAACGGCCCGGAGAAGACGGAGGCGGAGCTGCGACGGGCTATCAGCCAGAACGCCAAGATCAATGTGGACTCCTATGATGAGCTGGCCCTTCTTGAAACCCTGGCCCAGCAGATGGACCGGGTGGTGCCCGTGGGTATCCGGGTGAACATGAGCGTGGGCCCCCTGGCCTGGGACCGCTTCGGCTTCAACCTTGAGAATGGCCAGGCCCTGCACGCCTGCCAACGAGTCATGGCCTCTCCCAAGCTCAAGCTATCGGGCCTGCACAGCCACCTTGGCACCTTCATCCTGGACCCGGACCTCTACCGCCAGGCCGCTGAAAAGCTTGGCGGCTTTGCCAAGCAACTCTCCGAGTCGGGCGTCATCCTGGAGTACGTGGATATCGGCGGCGGCTTCGCCTCCCACAACACGCTGCACGACCAGTGGATGCCCGCCGCCTACGCCACCCCCACCTTCGACCAGTACGCGGAGGCGATCTGCCCCACTCTGCTCAAAAGCCTGCCGGAGCCGCGCCCTCTCTTGCTCATGGAGCCGGGCCGGGCCATCGTGGACGAAGCGATGCACCTGCTCACCAGCGTCGTCGCTATCAAGCATTTGCCAACCGGGGAGAAAGGCGTGGTGCTGGACGCTGGCGTGAACCTGCTGCCCACGTACGTCTGGTACAGGCATGAGGTCCGCTCCGCCGAGGACTCCGGCAGCCTGGCCATGGGCAGCGTGTTGGAGGAGGTCAACCTCTACGGCCCACTGTGCATGCAGATCGACGTGCTGCAGCGCAAGGTGTCCTTGCCGCCGGTGCGCCGGGGCGACCTGCTCATTATCAAGAATGTGGGCGCCTATAACTTCACTCAGTCCTTGCAGTTCATCCAGCCCCGCCCTGCCATTGTCCTCATCAATGAGGGCGATGTGGAAGTAGTCCGGGAAGCCGAGTCGACAAAGTACATACGCGAGTTGGAGCGCATCCCACGGCGACTGTCAGTCAAGCCCACATAGGCGTCACCGCTCAGCCCTCAGCAGCGGCGCCGCCCGCCCTGCCCTGGCGCCGGCGCATCGCGCAGAGCAGGGCCTGGGCCTTCGTGGATGCTGTCCTGCGCGGCTTCGGCATCATTCTGTTCTGGGACAACACCTGGTTCGGACTGCTGCTCGGCCTGGTCTTCTTGCTCAACCCGTGGGCCGGCGGGATGGCCTTTCTGGGCGCCGCCTCGGCGACGCTGATGGCCTTCCTTATCCGCACTGACCGCAGCCTTATCAGGACCGGACTGTACGCTTGCAACGGCGGCCTGGTGGGACTGGTTTCCGTATCGTACGTCATTCACCAACCGGCCCTCATCGGCCTGGTAGCCCTTACCGCCGCTTTCTCCACCGTGCTCCTGGCTTTCCTCATGCGCACTCTCACCACTCAGTTCCATCTCCCCGTCCTGACGCTGCCCTTCCTTCTGGCGAGCTGGGCGCTCCTTGCAGCCATCCATCACCTGCCGGCCTCCGTGCCATGGAGCGCGTACTATCGCTTCGACGGCGTCCTGTCCATCGAGACCACGCTCTGGACATCGCTCCCGAACGAGCTTGTCACCTTCTTCCGCAGCATCGGCTGGCTGTTCTACCAGGACAGCGTGCTGCTGGGGGTCCTGGGCTTCCTTGTCCTGGCCCTGCGCTCCCGGCTCTACGCCGCGCTGGCGCTGGCTGGCTACCTGGTGGGCCTGGGCACAGTCCGGGGCTTAGGGCTCACGAGCAATGCGGCCGGTCCGGGCGTAGAGGTCATTGTCTCCTTCAACAGCGCCTTTACCGCTGTCATCCTGGGCGCCTTCTTCCTGCGGCTCAACGCCGCCTCCGTCCTCTTCGGCCTCTTCGGCGCGAGTTGCGCCGCCCTCATCACGGCCGCCGCCTACCCGGCCTTTTCAGACGTGAGGCTGCCGGTCCTCAACGGCCCCTTCGTCGCCGTCAGCCTCCTCTTCCTGGGCGTCGTGGGGAGCAAGGCCGTCTCCAGTCGCCAGCGGACGCTCGTACCCGTGCCGCTCCACCAGGTGGGGAGCACACCCTCCCGCTTCCCCCTCCCCAGACTGTGGGGGCAAAGCAATGACCTCCAACTCACCCTTCCCTTCTGGGGCACCTGGTACGTGGCGCAGGGGAACCACGGCATGCTGACCCACTGGGGCCACGGCTCCTACGCCTGGGACTTCGTGGTCATTGATGAGCAGGGCCGCACCACCAAAGGCATCGGACGGCGGGCTGAGGACTATTACAGCTTCGGTCTGCCGGTCATCGCGCCCGCCGACGGCACGGTAGTGCGCGTCGTCAACTGGGTACGCGATAACATTCCGCCGGAAGTAAACGAGAAGGAGCAGTGGGGCAACCTGGTCATCATCGACCACGGCGGCTCTCTCCTGAGCGAGATCAGCCACTTCTCCCACGGCGGCGTTGTGGTGAAGGAAGGTCAGAAGGTGGTGCGAGGCCAACTCGTGGGCTACGTGGGCAACTCGGGCCGCTCCCAGGAGCCGCACCTGCACTTTCAAATCCAGCGCGGGCCTGAGATCGGGGCCGCCACCGTTCTCGCCAAGTTCTGGAACTACTATCGCATCGATGGGCAACGAAAGATTCTGGTGAAGAAGGGCGTGCCCCATCTGGGCGACATGGTGCGCAACGTCTTCTCCCAGGACACCCCCCAGGCCAGCCGCAACGGGCGGCGCAACGGCGTCGTCCCCTAGCCTTCGGCTACCCGGCAGCTACCCAGGAATCGCGCTTGTGGATAGTTACCCTGTTCGCTTGACACCCCTATAGCTGACCTGTACTATCACGGACGAAGGTACCCGCTATTCCTATGTCGCTATTCAGAAAACCCTCACCCCCTGTCCCCCCCGCTCCCTTGCCAAGGGAGCGGGGGGGACAAAGAAGAGGCTGGGGGACACCCCCAGCCCCCCGTCAGGGTAACCTACGGTTCCCTGAACACCCTCCCTTTACAGATGGCTCAAGGACAGACCCCAGACCCACGCCTGAGGGGGCGTTACCTCCCCACAAAGACGAACATCTGGACAAGTCCGTGGCAAACCGCAGACCGGCGCGCACCTCACGCTGGGCGGCTGTCGTTCTCGCCGCAGGCAAGGGCCTGCGCATGCGCTCCCAGACCCCCAAAGTCCTCCACCAGGTCTGCGGCCAGCCCATGGCGCTGTACCCTGTCCAGGCCGCCCGTGACGCGGGTATCCGGCGGGTCGCCGCCGTCGTCGGTCACGGCACCGAAGCCGTTCGCGCCACGCTCGGCAGCGCCGTCGATTATGTTGAGCAGCGACAGCAACGCGGGACTGGGCATGCGCTCCTCCAGGCCCGCCGTCTTCTCCAGGACACCACCGACCACCTCCTGGTCCTGTCCGGCGACGTGCCTCTCGTACGAGCCGAGACGCTCCAACGCCTGATGGTCGCCCACAGCGCCGGTAAGGCGGTCATCACCTTCCTCACCGCTACGGGCGGCCCCACCGAGGGCTTGGGGCGAGTGGTGCGGGATAGCAAAGGCCAGGTCCGGGCCATCGTGGAGGAGACCGACGCCACCCCACGCCAGCGCGATATCCCGGAGATAAACAGCGGCGTCTACTGCTTCGACGCCGCCTGGCTGTGGCCCAACCTGGCCGCGCTCAAGCCCAGCGCTCCCGGCGAAATCTACCTCGTCGACCTGGTGGCGCGGGCGGCGCGAGAGGGGGCCACTGTGCGCACGCAACCCGCCGACTTCCAGGAGGTCATCGGCGTGAACGACCGCGTCGACCTTGCCCAGGCGGAGGCGACGCTGCGCCAGCGCATCCGGGAGCGGTGGATGCGCGCCGGCGTCACCATGATTGACCCATCGTCCACCTTCATCGACGCTGGCGTGGAATTGGGCCAGGACGTGCTGCTGCAACCCTTCACCATCCTCTCCGGCACAACTCGCATCGGCCCGGCGTGCGTCATCGGCCCGGGGGCTACCATCAGCAACAGCGCCGTCGGCGCCCGCTGCGTCATCGGCGGCTCCGTGCTGGAAGACGCCACCGTAGAGGACGAGGTGACCATCGGCCCCTTCTGTCACCTGCGGCACGGCGCCTACCTGGAGCGAGGCGTCCACCTGGGCAACTATGTGGAGGTCAAGGAGAGCCGCCTGGGCCGGGGCACAGTCAGCGGCCACTTCAGCTACATCGGCGACGCCGCCATTGGGCGCAAGGTCAATGTGGGTGCCGGCACCATCACCTGCAACTACGACGGCAAGCGCAAGCACCCCACCTACATCGAGGACGAGGCGCTCATTGGGTCGGACACCATGCTGGTCGCGCCGGTCCGCCTGGGGCGGGGATCCAAGACGGGCGCGGGGGCCGTCGTCACCCGTGACGTGCCGCCGGGGGCCACGGTGGTTGGCGTGCCTGCCCGGCCTCTGGTGAAGAGCGGCTCTGCCGCCAGGCGGAGAGGGAGACAAGCGTAAAGTGCTAAGCACCTATTGGAAGGGTACCGGTGGTTCGAGATGCTCACCACGAACGGATTTATGACTCCGTTCGCCCTGAGCCGAGCCCAGCTAGCCCTCGAGCGTAAGCGAAGGGCCTGTCGAAGGGCAGAGAGATATAAGTTTACAAGCTAATGCAGGGAGCAGGATGTCGCTGTTCTACCGCGATCGAGACATCGAAATACGGCGCACGGTGACGGGGCCGTACGACAACAACACCTACATCGTCATCTGCACCCGCACCCGGGAGGGCGTCATC
>JACPQI010000057.1 GCA_016190545.1 Chloroflexota bacterium | reverse complement strand
GCCATCGACCAGCTCCAGCGCTGGGGCCAGCGCTTGGGCATCAACGTCATCGCTCACCAGGCGGGCGCCGACCCGGGCGCGGTCGCCTTCGACGCCGTCCAGGCGGCCCGCACCCGCGGCGTCGATGTGCTCATCATCGACACGGCAGGCCGCCTCCACACCAAGCACAACCTCATGGAAGAACTGAAGAAGGTGCGGCGCGTGGTGGGCAAAGTCGACCCTAAAGCGCCCCACGCCACCATCCTGGTGCTGGACGCGACGACCGGGCAGAACGGCCTCTTGCAGGCCCGCGCTTTCCAGGAAGCGGTGGAGGTGAACGGCCTCCTCTTGGCCAAGCTGGACGGCACGGCCAAGGGGGGCATCGTCCTGGCGATAGCCGACCAGCTCAAGCTGCCCATCCTGTTCATCGGCACCGGCGAAAGCGTGGACGACCTGGCGCCCTTCGACCCGCAAGAGTTCGTCCAGGCCCTCCTCGATTCCAAGGGGCCTGAGCAGTGATCGCAGACGCCGTTCTCTGGTGGTTCACCCTCCAGCTCCTCGGCGTCATCGCCCTGCCGATCACCCTGCGCGTGTTCAAGTGGCTGCCGGACGGCGGCTACAGCTTCAGCAAGCCCCTCGCCATCCTGCTTGTTTCCTTCGCTCTCTGGTTCTCCGGCATCCTCAACATCCTGCCGAACAGCAGCGCGTCTAGCGCCTTGCTCATCCTGCTCCTCGCCGCCCTCTCTGTCTTCGTCATGCGGCGCAACGGGAAGGACATCGTCGATACCCTCCGCCGCGAATGGCGCGCCGTCCTCGTCTCCGAGCTTGTCTTCGCCGCTATGTTCTCTTTCTGGGCATTGGCCAAAGCCTACGATCCCGGCATCAACCACACGGAAAAACCCATGGACTTCGCCATGCTCAACGCCGTCCTGCGCAGCGAGTCCTTCCCGCCCACTGATCCCTGGCTCAGCGGCCACACCATCAGCTACTACTACTTCGGCTATCTCCAGTCCGCCATGCTCACCAAGCTCACCGGCATCCCCGCCGCCATCAGCTACAATCTTTCCCTCGCCTCCATAGCGGCGCTGGCGGCCCAGGGCGGTTTCGGCCTGGTCTACAGCCTGGTGCGCGCGGCCAAGCGGTCGGGCGAGGTCGCCGGGCCTACGTGGGGCCAGGCTGCAGGCGCCGGCATCCTCACGGCGCTCTTGATGCTGATGCTGGGAAATCTGGTAGGCGTGCTGGAGTTCATGCGCACCAACGGCTGGGCGGCACAGGGCTTCTGGGACTGGGTATCGGTGAAAGGCCTGGACGGCCCCCTGCAAGACGGTGGCTGGCACCCCACCGAGACCTGGTGGTGGTGGCGCGCCTCCCGCGTCCTCACCGTGCCCGTCGACGGCGGCTACCAGGAGACCATCTCCGAGTTCCCCTTCTTCAGCTTCATGCTCGGCGATATGCACCCTCACGTCATGTCATTGCCATATGTGCTGCTGGCGCTGGGCCTGGCCCTCAACGCCCTGCTTTCGCGCGAGCTTTTCTCCCTCCGCTGGGCCCTCGCTAATCCGGGCCTGGTCCTCATCAGCGCCGTCGCCATCGGCGCTCTCGGCTTTCTCAATAGCTGGGACCTGCCCGTGTACGGGGCTATCTTCCTTGCTGCCATCTTGGTGCAGGTTCTCATCCAGCACTGGGGGTATGCTCCCAAGGCCCTGCGCGCCGCACTTCCCCTGCTGCTCCTTTTCCTCCTTCTGTTCTTCATTCTCTTCATCCCCTTCTATCGCGACTTGCATACCCAAGTCCAGGGGGTCCTGCCCGTGCAGAAAGTCACCACCCGGCCTCAGCACTTCTTCCTCTTCTGGGGGCCGCTCTTTGTCCTCAGCCTGGGGCTGCTCCTCGCTTTCGCCTGGTCCGCCGTGCAACGGCGACTGCCCACAGGCCGCGAGGTGGCGCTCTACCTGGGCGTTGCTCTTATCCCCTTCGCCGTGTGGATTCCAGCCCGCATCGGTGTGGGCCTTCATGAAGACCAGGCGCTCACCACCCTCTGGATTGAGGTCGGGGGCAAGTTTGGCCGCCTCATCCCGGCCCACTTCATGGTGGCCTTGGCCCTCTTTACCACCGTCCGCCTGCTGTGGAGCAGCGGGGAGACGGGCCGCGTGCCTGTCTTCGTCAGCGGCCTCATGCTTGCCGCCTATGTGCTCCTTCTCGGCACCGAGCTTTTCTTCATCAACGACCTCTTCCACACCCGTATGAATACGGTGTTCAAGTTCTACTATCAGGGCTGGGTCTTGCTCGCCGTCAGTTCCGGCTTCGGCCTCTACTATCTGGCAGCACGCTCCCAGGCAAAAACACGGCTCCTGCGCTCCCTTGCCAGTGGATATTGGGGCCTGGTGTTCCTGCTGGTCCTCGGAGGCGGCCTCTACACCGTCGCTGGGGTACACAGCAAAAGCAACGGCTTCTCCGGCACGGCGACGCTGGACGGTCTCAATTTCGTCCGCGCCTTCGATCCCGGCGAGTACGAGGCGCTCCAGGAGCTCCCACGCCTCATCAAAGGCCAGCCGGTCATCCTGGAGGCGGTCGGCGACGACTACAGCGACTTCGCCCGCGTGTCAGGCAGGACCGGCATCCCCACGCTCATAGGCTGGGTGGGCCACGAGCACCAGTGGCGCGGCGACACTTCCCCCTTCGGTGAACGACCGGCGGTTGTGCAGGAGGTCTACACCACCGAAGATGTGGAGCGGGCCGCATCCCTCCTGCGCCGCTACAGCGTAGAGTATGTGTATGTGGGCCGCCTGGAGCGCCAGAAGTACAATGGCCCCGGACTTGCGAAGTTCGACAGGTTTATGGAAAAGGTCTACGATAGGGACGGTGTCCAGGTCTATAGAGTGCGAGGGGCCGTCCCAGGGTAGTTGCATCGTCCTGGTATCCTAGAAAAGTTGTTTCAGAGAAGGGAAAACGTGATGCAAGAGACCTTGGCCCAGTCTTCGCGGGCATCCGAGCAGGACACGGCGCCGCGCCTGTTAGGATTGCGCATCACCCCAGAACTTCTCGCCTACGTCGCCCTCATCGCCATCGGCGCCACCCTCCGCTTCTGGGACTTGGGCTCCCGCGCCCTCCACCACGATGAAAGCCTCCACGCTTACTATAGCTGGAACATGTACCAGGGCCACGGGTACCAGCACAACCCGCTCCTCCACGGCACCTTCATGTACCACTTTATGGCCCTGGTCTACTTCATCTTCGGCGCCAGCGACTACACCGCCCGGATCGCTCCCGCCATGTTCGGCACCGCCCTCATCATCCTGCCCTACTTCTTGCGTGGCTACCTTGGCAGGTGGGGCGCCCTGGCCGCCGCCGCCTTCCTCACCTTCTCGCCTTCCATGCTCTACTTCAGCCGCTTCGCCCGTGAGGACATCTTCATGGCCTTCTTCACCCTGGCCCTGGTAGTCTTCATCTGGCGCTACCTGGCTGAACGCAAGACTACCTACCTCTACTGGATGGCCGCCGTCCTCGCCCTGTCCTTCGCTGTGAAGGAGACTACCTTCATTCTCATCGTGATCTTCGGCAGCTTCATGGCTCTCCTGTGGCTGGAAGGCGCTGTCAAAACGCTGTCGGCAGAACGCCGGCAGCGCAAGGAGGCCGAGGCTACGGTCCAAGCGAGCGCGCCGGGCGGCGCCGGAGGCGGCGCAGTTGAAGCGCGGGCTTCTTCTCCTGCACCTGCGACCATGCGCCCTCAGCCCGTCGATTTCCGGCTGTCCGATCTCACCGCTCCCGGCATCATCCTCCTGCTCCTTATCACCCTGAGCCTGCCCCAATGGGCGCCCCTCCTCAGCAAGGTCGAAGGCGTGTTCGGCGCCACGTTGGTCAACCCCGCCGACCAGTGGCAATCCGGGCCGGTAGGCGCGCCCGTAGGCGACAAAGCCTTCGCCATCGCCGTAGGCAGCGTAGTCTTCCTACTCGCAGTTTCCATTATTGTGGGACTGGGATGGAACAGGAAGGTGTGGCTGACGATTGCCGCCATCTTCTACGGCGTCTATGTGTTCTTCTTCAGTACCCAGTTTACCCACCTGGCGGGCGTAGGCACCGGCATGTGGCAGTCCCTGGGCTACTGGCTGGCCCAGCAGCCCGTCCAACGCGGCAATCAGCCGATGTACTACTACTTCATCATCGTCCCCCTCTACGAGTCCCTTCCTTTCGCCCTTGCGGTGATCGGGTCTGTCTTTTATATGTTCCGCCGAGCCGACATCTTCACCTGGTTCCTGGTCTACTGGATTGTAGCGGCCTTCCTTCTCTTCTCCTGGGCCGGCGAGAAGATGCCATGGCTCAGCCTCAACCTGGCCCTGCCGATAGCCCTACTCGGCGGCAAGTTCCTGGGCGAAGTCATCGAGCGCATCGACTGGCGCGGCCTGGTCCAGCGCGGCGGCCTTCTTTTGCTCGTTTTCTTCCCGCTCGTCCTGGCGCTCCTTTACGGCATCATCACCTGGGGAGGGGGCGATGAAGGGCGCGTCGCCGCCTCTGGACGGCTTATCCTCATTGTGCTGCTGCTGGGAGCGCTGACCGCATCCGCGGCGCTCCTGCGGCGCCTGGGCCCGCGCGCCGCCCTTGGCGCTATCGGCCTTCCCGTCCTTCTCATCCTGGCTGGCTTCACCGTGAAGGCGGCGGGCCAGGCCAGCTTCGCCAACGGCGATGTCCCCAAGGAGATGCTGGTCTACACCCAGACCTCGCCGGACATACCTCAACTCCGCGACCAGATTGAGCGGGTGGCGATGCTCACCGGCAAGGGCAAAAACATTCGAATCCTCATCGACGGCACCAGCGGATTCCAGTGGCCCTGGCAATGGTACCTGCGCGACTACAAGAATGTAGCCTACTGGGACTTCAGCGGGACAGCGCCGGTACAGCCGGACACGGACATCGTCATCGTCCACGTCAACAATCAACAAACGATGCAAGACAAGGAAGCCGACTTCGGCCCTGGCCGTCGCATCAAACTCCGCTGGTGGTTCCCGGAAGGCTATCGCGACTACACGCCGCGCAAGTTCTTCGAGGACATCCAACACTCCAGGAACTGGACCCGGCTCTGGGAGTACTTCTCATTCCGCAAGCTGGGTCAGGATCTGGGGTCGGAGGACGCCGTGGTCTATTTCCGCAAGGGCCTGCCGCTGTAGTCCCCTGCGCCGGAAGGTCGCCTCGTTTCCTCTATACTAAGTCGGTGCTTTACCGAGAAGCAGCCGCCCAGAAACTTGTGATCAGTGGAGACAGTTCGTGCTTGCTTGGCTAAAGAAGCCCCGCGTTTGGATCAGCCTCCTCGGTACCGGGCTTTTCCTGTACTTTCTCCTGCGGACGCTCGACTACAAGGAGTTCGCCGATGCGCTCCGGGAGGCCAACTACCTCTACATTACTCCTGCCGTAGCTATCTACTTCATCGCCGTCTGGTTCCGCTCCTGGCGGTGGCAGGTGCTGCT
>JACPQI010000059.1 GCA_016190545.1 Chloroflexota bacterium | reverse complement strand
TGGGCCAGCACACTCGTGAGGTGCTTGGCCGCCTTCTCAACTACTCCGAGGCGAAAATTGGGGAGCTTCTGGCAAGCGGTGCAATCATGGCAACATAGAGGCGAGACAAACGGCGCGGGGCTTTCTAGCCCGGCTTGCCATACCTACTGGCTCAACAATATGAGCGAGATGGGCACCAGACCGCGTGTTTCCTGCGCCAAGCTGCATATGTGAGTTCGCTGAGAGTCAGCGCTGGAAGGAGTTCCCTCACTTAAGCGCAACAGTAGCTGCGGACGTAGAGAGCCCCTGGGGAGATTTCTAAACCGTAGAGAACAACGTCCAGCTTGGTCATAAAGCTCGGAATCTGGAGCAGAGCATGGACTGGCGAGAAGAGTACGAGAGAAAGTCGATTTCCGCTGAGGAGGCGGCAAAAGTCGTCAAATCAGGGGACTACGTGGTGTTTGGTGGTGGTGGACCTGAGCCGGTAGCCTTTGGGCTGGCACTGGCGGCGAGGAAAGAGGAGTTGCACAACATCACATTATACGTTCGAGGGGTAACAACAGATTTTGCCTGGTACAGCCCCGGCTGGGAGGATTCTTTCCGAGTAGAAGTCCCGTTTGTATTTCCTCTAGTCCAAAGGGCGGTGAGGGAACGACGATGCGAGTTCTGTGTCGGGGACCTTGTTCCGGGGGACCGACCCCTGCGAGCGAACAAGACTATAGATGTAGTCTGCTTGCAGGTCTCACCTCCAGATGAAAAAGGGGATTGTAGTTTCGGTGCCTCACTCTGGTCGAAGAAAAGCCTGGTCAAGATAGCCAAGGTTGCTATTGGTGAGGTGAATAAGAATTTCATCAGGACGCATGGAGACAACTCTATTCATGTTTCCGAATTTGATTACTTCATAGAGCACCTCTCTAGCGGAAAGACACCTGGTGGTGGAGACTTGCTCGGAAGGGGTGTTACGGAACCAGGGACGGTTGAGGAAGGGATCGCTCAACACGTTGCTTCTCTTATAAAAGACGGCGATACCCTCGAGATAGGGCTGGGCAGGGCGTCCGAATGTATCCCTCGCTTCAATGTGTTGAATGACAAGGGTGATCTAGGTTGGCATTCTGAGAACACTCCTCGCGGCATCGCGACGTTAGTCCGAAACGGGGTGGTAACTGGCAAACGCAAGACTCTGCACAAAGGTAAGGCGGTGGCGACGGCAGTAGGCGGAGGGACAAAGGAAGAGATGGAGTTCATAAATATGAACCCCGTGTTTGAGCTCTATTGCTCAGACTATGTACTTGACCCCCGTGTCATCGCCGCCCACGATAATATGGTGGCGATAAATAGCGCTCTCGCCGTAGATCTCACCGGACAGATCGCATCCGAGTCACTCGGACCGCTCCTCATCAGCGGGTCAGGTGGGAATGTCCCTTTTACTATCGGGGCTCTCTTGTCCAAGGGAGGACGCAGCATTACTGTGCTCCCTTCTACTGCCCAGAAGGGCACAGTTTCCCGTATTGTACCCCAGTTGCCGGGCGGTACCATTGTGTCTGTTCCTCGCGCGTTGGCCGATTTCGTGGTAACTGAGTTCGGCATCGCGTGTCTGAGAGGCAAAACTCAACGCGAGAGGGCGCTTGAGCTCACTTCTATCGCGCATCCGGACTTCAGAAGCGTGCTACGAAAAGAGGCGCTGAGCCTCTTCTGACGGTGAGGGAGGATTTTTGTTTATCAACACACTGCGGTCCAGAAGGTCTCGGTTTACACCAACGTGCATTCTTGATCACCACGTTCTTGATCACGTTGATTAAGGTTGAGCATACCTGCAGTTGACGTACAGAATTGCTTCTAATACACTGTGGTCACTTTGTGAATGCTGCTTAGAATAACGGAGTGTAAGGCGTCAGGGCCGGAACCTCTGCCAGTCCGCCAGGGTAGCGCGCCACGATTGGGAATTTGCCGCTCCGAGGTACGCGAAAATTGACCAGGAGACTGATCCTCAACAAGGAGAAAGACCTGTTGGCTTGCTAGAGCAAGTTGAACATGACTACTCATCACTGAAACGAGGTAGGCATATGAGTCAGCGAAAAAGAGTCGTTGTGGTGTTCCCGTTCATGCATCTAGAGGGCGAGCGCATCCTTGCCCAGGAAGTGGACATTGTCCGTCCCAAGGAGCCTACACCCGAGGCCGTAAAGCAGACGCTCCCCGGCGCCCATGCGATCGTGGCACGCAGCCCCATCCGCATCGGACGGGGCGTGCTGGAAGCGGGTACGGATCTGGAAGTGCTCAGCGCCACCGGCTCCGGCGCCGACTGCTTCGACATCGCCGCCGCCACGGAGATGGGGCTGCCTATCCTCAACTCCCCTGGCGTGGCCCCCATTCCCGTGGCCGAGCACACCATCGGCCTGATGATCGCCCTCACCAAACGCATTGTGGAATCTGACGCTTTTCTGCGTAGTGGTGGTGCGTGGGAACCCAAGGACCGTTTCAAAGGCGTGGAGTTGGAAGGGAAAACCCTGGGCATCGTCGGCTTGGGCCATATCGGTTCCCTGGTGACCCGGAAGTGCCGCGCTGCTTTCAATATGCGGGTGCTGGCCTACGACCCGGCGCTGACCCCGCAGCAGGCCGGGGAGCGTGGTGCCGAATTGGTCTCGTCGCTCGCCGACCTCTTCCGGCAGTCGGACATCGTCACCGTTCACGTGCCGCTCCTGCCCAACACCAGGGGACTCATCGGCACCGGTCAGGAAGAAGCTGTCGGTGCCGACCACCTGGGGCCGGTAGCGCGCCTTGTAAAGAAGAAGTGTTTTGGCCAGCTTCTGCCCGATGGGAACGAACCGCTCTCGGTTCCCTTTCCCCAGTACCTTGAGGTAGCCTTGCTCAAGCAGCACGTCTTGCTCCCGAAGGCCAGCGAGCTCAGACAACCTCACGGTGGTGTCGATAAACGTCAGCAGCATCGCGTAGTCGCGGAATCCGGTGGCCGTTTTCCTGTCCGGCAGGGACAAGAGCCGCTGGGCCTCCTGTTCGGAGAGGATAGGCACCATCCGCTTGGGCACCCTGGGTGTCTTCACGTCAGCCAGCGGGTTATGAGCAAGAAACCCTTCCCGCGCAAGGTAGGAAAAGAAGCTCTTGATGCCACGTGCGTAATTGGCCACCGAGTAGGGAGAGAGCTTCCCCTGGGGACGGGAGAACGGGTGCTTGCTCCACCGGGGTCGTTCCTGGCAGGCCAGGATGAAGCGCCGGACGTCGTGGGCAGCGACCTGGTCAACCGCCACGTCACCACCAAGGAACTCCTTAAAATAGCGCATGCTGGAGGCGACCCACTCCACGGTTCTCGGGCTGAGTCCTTCCGCCTTTGCGCAGAGCTTGTAGGCTGCCACGGCTTCAGAGAGCGTGGTCACTGGTGGCTCCTCCCTGACACGGGAGGCTACCACCTGCGGACGGACAATTAACGCGTCAGGAGGAGAATCAGGGAGTCGGGCCCAAGCTACGCTACCCCGAGCCAGATTCGCACGCCGGTCCCGCTGCTTTGCAAGCAGGGGGTCAGGGGTTCGAATCCCCTCAGCTCCACCGTAGGGGATTCGAACCACCGAGTTGGGCTGCAGGTATTGCTTCGCTTGCCCTTGGGCAGGGTAGAAGCCCTATACTTATACTGTTTTCCTATGGCCCGCACACGCGTTGTCGTAGCCATGAGCGGCGGGGTTGATTCCTCCGTCGCCGCCTGCCTGTTGCACCAGGCGGGCTACGACGTGGTGGGCGTCACCATGCGGCTGTGGACCAACGAAGACCCCAGCGCGCCGCCGCACCAGCGGCGCTGCTGCGGCATCGAGGACGTGGACGACGCGCGCCGGGTGGCCCAGATCGCCGGCTTCCCGCATTACTACATCAACTTCGAGCGCGAGTTCCAGCAGCAGGTCGTCGACTACTTCGTCCAGGAGTACCGGCGCGGCCGCACGCCGCACCCCTGCATCGCCTGCAACGATAAGCTCAAGTTCGCCTCCTTGCTCCGGCACGCCCTGGCCTGGGAGGCTGAGTTCATCGCCACCGGCCACTACGCCCGCCTCGCGCACAGCGACGGGCGCTACCACCTGCTCAAGGCCCGGGACGCCGGGAAGGACCAGAGCTACGTCCTCTACAACCTGGCCCAGGAGCAGCTACGCCACATCCTCTTCCCGCTAGGCGATATGACCAAGGAGCAGGCGCGCGACGTCGCCGCACAGTTCGGACTGCCCGTGGCCGCCAAGCCGGACAGCCAGGAGATATGCTTCATTCCTCGCGGCACCTACCGCGACTTCGTCGCCAAGCAAGGCACGCAGCGCCCGGGCGACATCGTGGACGAGAGCGGGCGCGTGCTGGGCAAGCATCACGGCATCGAGTCCTACACCGTGGGCCAGCGGCGCGGCCTGGGGCTGACCTCCGAGCGGCCCTATTACGTCGTCCGCATCGACGCCGAGCGCAACCAGGTGGTGGTCGGGACTGACGACGCTCTCTGCCATCGCAGGCTCGTGGCCGAGCGGGTGAGCTACGTGAGCGGCCAGGCGCCTGTGGGGCTAGCAAGCGTGACCGCCAAGATCCGCTACAAGGCGAGCGAGGCGACGGCCACCCTCCACGCCCTTGCCGACGGGTGCGCCGAACTGGCCTTCGATGAGCCGCAGCGGGCCATCACGCCCGGCCAGGCCGTGGTGTTCTACCAGGGTGAGGAAGTGCTCGGCGGCGGGACCATCGCGCGGGTCGTGACGGAGGGAGAGGCCACACGCACCCTCGCCGCTGTCACGGCTGGATCATAGACATTCCATCGTAGTAGGGGCGCAGCATGCTGCGCCCCTACGCGGAGGCACCATGGCGCGACGGCGCAGTCCCGCGCATAGGCGTCCCACCTTCCATGAAGAGCAAGCCCTCGCGCTCCGTGACTACACCCGTGCGGCTGGCGTGGACGAGGTCGGCAGAGGACCCATCGCAGGCCCGGTGCTGGCTGCCGCCGTGGTGCTGCCCATCGACGCCTCTGCGCCGTGGGCGGCGCTGCTGCGCGACAGCAAGTTGCTCTCCGCCGCCCAGCGCGAGCGCGCCTACGCCGCAATAGAGCGCTGCGCCGTCGCCGTGGGTGTTGGCCTGGTAGAAACCGACCGCTTAGACGAGCTTGGTATCGCCGCCGCCTGCCGCCTCGCCATGCGCCAGGCCATAGAGCGGCTTGACCCCGCGCCCGACTTCGTGCTGACCGACAACGTACGGCTGCCCGACCTGCGCGTCCCCTATCGTGCCGTGCCTGACGGCGATACCGTGTGCGCTTCCATTGCCGCAGCCTCCATCGTCGCCAAGGTGACGCGGGACCGGCTCATGGTGGACTACGCCCGGCAGTTCCCCGGCTACGGCTTCGAGCGGCACAAGGGCTATGGCACCTCGGCTCACCTCGCCATCCTGCAAGCGCTGGGCCCCTGCCCCATTCATCGCCGCTCCTTTGCGCCGGTCCAGACGG
>JACPQI010000053.1 GCA_016190545.1 Chloroflexota bacterium | reverse complement strand
GGCCACGGCGGCGACGCCGCCGGAGGCGGCCAGCTCCACGCCGTCTGGGAAGGGGAAGAAGGCGTCGGAGGCCAGGACGCTGCCCTTGGCCTTGTCGCCAGCGGCCTTGAGGGCCAGGTGGACGCTGTTGACCCGGTTGGGCTGGCCCGCGCCCATGCCCACAAGCACGCTGTCCTTCACCAGCACAATGGCGTTGGACTTGACGTGCTTGGCCGCCTTCCAGGCGAAGGCCAGTTCGCGGCGCTCCTCGGCGGTGGGCGCCCGTTTGGTGACTGTCTTCCAGGAGGCGGGGTCCTCTTTAATGGCGTCCGGCGTCTGGACCAGCATGCCGCCGGAGACGTGGCGGTAGGTGAAGCGGCCCTCGACAAGGGGCGGGCCGCCCACGCGCAGGATGCGCAGGTCCTTCTTGCGCTTGAGGAGTTCGAGGGCGTCCGGTGCATAGTGAGGGGCGATGACGATTTCGTAGAAGACCTTGGCCATCTCCTGGGCGACGGCTGCGGTCACCGTGCGGTTGAAAGCGACGATGCCGCCGAAGGCGGAGACGGGGTCGCCGGAAAAGGCGCGACGATAGGCCTCCGCCAGGTCGGAGTGGCTGGCCAGGCCGCAGGGGTTAGTATGCTTCACCACCACGGCGGTGGTCCCGGAGAAGTCGGTGGCGGCGCTCCAGGCGGCGTCGGCGTCCAGGAAGTTGTTGTAGGACATCTCCTTGCCGTGCAATTGCGCGGCCCCGGCGATGCCGCCGCCCCTTCCCTCTTGATAGAAGGCGGCCTGCTGGTGCGGGTTCTCGCCGTAGCGCAGGTCGTGGAGCTTGCGCAGGCCGATGGTCAGCTCCCGAGGGAAACCGCGCCCTTCTGTTGCAGGGCCGCGCAGGTAGGCGGCGATGGCGGTGTCGTAGAGGGCGGTGTGCTGGAAGGCCTTCAGCGCCAGTTCGCGGCGCTGCTCCAGGGTGGGGCCGCCAGCCTTGAGCCATTCCAGGACGCGAGAGTAGTCGGCTGGGTCCACGACGATGGCGACGAAGGGGAAGTTCTTAGCGGAGGCGCGCACCATGGTCGGCCCACCGATATCGATGTTCTCCAGGGCGTCGTCCATGGTCACGTTGGGTTTGCTGACGGTCTGGACGAAGGGGTACAGGTTGACGGCGACCAGGTCGATGAGGCCGATCTTGTGCTTGGATAACTCTTCCAGGTCGCGCTTGTTGTTGCGGCGGGCCAGGATGCCGCCGTGGACGGCGGGGTGCAGGGTCTTGACCCGGCCGTCCATGATCTCGGGGAAGCCGGTGAGGTCTGAGATGCTCTTGACCGACACGTCGCCCTGGAGCAGGGCTTTATGTGTGCCGCCGGTGCTGAACATCTCCACACCCAGGGACTGAAGCCCTTTGGCGAAGTCGATGAGGCCGGTCTTGTCGGAAACGCTCAAGATGCCACGCACGGCGCTGTCTCCTTTTTTCTCTGGCGTTGAAGGTTGATTCGTTCGGAAGTCCTTCTACGAGACCTTTCGCTGAAGCTCGAAGGCGGGTTCCACGGAAAAGAGTTTACATAATTACCAATCGCGGCCCTCTCCTGGCTTTCGTCACGTGGCCGATGGCGACGGCATCCGGCACTTGTTTTTGCAGGGCTGTCGCAGTTGTGGGCGAGCAGATGACCACCATGCCGATGCCCATGTTGAAGACGCGGTACATTTCGGGCGCAGCGACGTTGGCGCGGCGCTGGATCAGGCGGTAGATGGGTGGCGTGTGCCAGGAGGTGGCGCGGACTTCGGCCCCAAGGCCTTTGGGCAGCACACGGGGGATATTGTCATAAAAGCCGCCGCCGGTGATGTGGGCCATGCCCTTGATGAGTTTGAGGTGTGGCTTCAGCACAGGGTAGTAGGAGCGATGGGGCTTGAGGAGCACGTCGCCCAGGGTGGCGCCCAGCTCGGGGAAGCGTTTGTTGAGGATGGCTGGGTTGTCGTCGACACCGAAGGCGCGGCGCGCCAGAGAGTAGCCGTTGGTGTGCAGGCCGCTGGAGGGGATGCCGAGGAGCATGTCGCCTTCCGCTATGCGCTGACCGGTGATGAGGCGGGCCCGCTCCACTGCGCCCACGATAAAGCCCACCAGATCGAAGTCGCCTTCGCGGTAGAGGCCGGGCAGCTCGGCGGTCTCGCCGCCGATGAGGGCGCAGCCGGCGTCCTTGCAAGCCCGCGCCATGCCCTTCACCAACTGCTCCGTCTGCACGGGGTCGATGCGGCCAAAGCCCATGTAGTCGAGGAAGAAGAGGGGGTCGGCGCCGCACACGAAGATGTCGTTCACGCAGTGGTTGACCAAGTCGATGCCCACCGTGTCGAAGCGTCCCAGGTAGGTGGCGAGCTTGAGCTTAGTGCCGACGCCGTCGGTGCTGGAGACGAGGACCGGGTTGCGGTAGCCCTTGACCTGGAAACAGCCGCCGAAAAAGCCCACGTCGCCCACCACTCCTTTTGTAAAGGTGGAGCGGACGTGGTTCTTGATAAGCTCCTTGGCGTACTCGCCCCGGTCGCGGTCGACGCCGGACCGGGCGTAGGCGCTGGCCGGGATCGGCGGGGAAGCGCGGCCTTTGTTACAGTTCGTCACGTATCAGCCTGCAAGAGTCATTGAGCGTGAAGAAAGAGACTGTGCAGAGGATAACATACGGGAGAAGCGGGCGGGAGGGCCGGGGTGGGCCTACTTCTTGAACTCTTCTTCAAGGACCACTGGCTCGTCCTGGGGCGTTTGAGGGTGCTCTAGGGCCAGCTTGTCCATCTCCAGTTGGACGGGGATGGGG
>JACPQI010000056.1 GCA_016190545.1 Chloroflexota bacterium | reverse complement strand
CCCCATCCCGAAGGGCCGGGACGGAGCCCCTAGGTACAGATGCAGAGGGCGGCTCCCAGCCGCATAGAGGTCATACGAATTACCGTTCGATTCACTATCTTGTGGATGATAGTAACATACGGTGAATCTGGTGTCAAAAACGGTACCACGGAAAGACTAGACACCGGTGGCGGCTCCTTCAGATATAGTACATCACCGGGCGCTCGCGACGGCCTTGCTTGGCAGCCAGTTCAGCGATGCTGGTGGCGTTGAGGATGTTCTGGGTGACGGCGTCGATGTTGCGCCAGACTTCCTGCTGGGCGCACGTCCCCACCATGGTGCAGTCCAAGGAGCCGTCCAGGCAGTTGACGGGGGGTACGTGGCCCTCCAGTGTGTTGATGACCTCACCAAGAGAGATCTGCTCCGGGCCGCGAGCGAGCAGATGGCCGCCCTGGGGGCCGCGCCGGCTGTGGATGAAGCCAGCCTTGCGCAATGTGGTGAGGAGCTGGTCAAGGTAAGGTTCGGGGACACTCTGGCGCTGCGCGATCTCGGCGGTCTGGCTGGGGCCTTCGCCCACATGCTGGGCCAAATCGATGAGGGCCCGCACGCCGTAGTCCACCTTCATAGAGACTTTCATGCTCGGGGCCTTCCCATCCTGTATCGCCGCGCTACTGGTGTAAACACACGTGGATTACTATCTAGTATAGTGCTGGCGCAGGAGATTTGCAACTAAGTCAATCCATTAACTAGATTTCTCGGACAAACAGCCCGGCGTGATGGGAATAGGCCTCCCGATGGGTGGCAAGGACTGTTGTTGACACTATCGTAGGGCAGGGGTACGATGAACTCCGCTCTCTCAATCCTCCACGAGGAGAACACGCCGTGAAATTTGGAGTACATGTCCTGCTGCCTGCCGAGACGCCGCTTGACGAATGGAAACGGTTCGTCCACCTGGCGGAAGACGCTGGCCTGGCCCAACTAGCCGTCGGCGATATCCAGACCCGGTGCCTGGAGTGCTACGTGCACCTGACCATGATCGCCCTCAACACCTCCAGAGTGCGGCTGGGACCCCTCATCTCCAACCCCACCACCCGGCACCCGGGCGTCGTCGCCTCCGGGTTCGCCAGCTTGCAGCGGCTCTCCAATGGACGGGCTTTCCTGGGCATCTCCACGGGCAACAGCGCCCTGCGCAACCTGGGCCTCCCCGCGGCCCGGCTGGAAGACATGCGGGAGCACATCCGGGTTTTCCGGGAATTAGTGAAGAGCGGGGCTTCCCAGCACCAGGGCCGCAAGTGCGTTCTTCCCTGGGTGCCCCAGGTGGTACCCCAGGGCGTGCCGGTCTACATCGCCGCCAACGGGCCCAAGTCCATGCGACTGGCCGGGGAGATAGCCGATGGCGTCATCATGGGCGGCGGCGTGACCCAAGACGTGGTGGAGCAGGCGCTCACCTACGTTGAGGACGGGGCGCGCTCTGCCGGGCGCACGCTCGACGACATCGATATCTGGTTTCAGTCTGACATGAACATCGCGGAGACGGACCAAAAGGCGGTCGACCAGATGAAAAACATTCTGGTGGGCATCGCCAGCCGCAACTTCCGCTTCACCTTTGAGGGCAAGGGCGTCCCCAAGTCGCTGGAGCGCTCCATCCGCGCCATGGAGAAGGAGTACCAGTACGCCGAGCACGTGACAGACACGGCAGGCAACGAGCGCCTGCTGGACAAGTATGGGCTGACCGAGTTCTTCGCCGACCGCTGGCTGGTGGCGGGTACCGTCGACACCGTGGTCAAGAAGCTGAAGCGTCTGGAATCCTACGGTATCAAGCAGGTCCACATTCCCGCCCTGGTGCCGGATCCCTTCAAGCTGCTCACACAACTACGAGACCAGGTGATGCCCCGTTTGGCTTCACCCAAGCCTGCACGATAGTCTTTGACGAGTCCATTCCACAGCCCGAAGGAGACAAGACGCATGAGCGGTCCGCTGTCGCATATCAAGGTGCTGGACCTCACCCGCATGGGGCCTGGCCCCTTCTGCACCATGCTTCTCGGTGACCTGGGAGCCGACGTGCTGCGTATCGAGGGCGCTGGCGGGGGCCGAGCATTAGACTACGACAAGAACCGCCGTGGTCAGGAAGACGTGCTGGAGAGGGTGGCGATGGCCCACGATCGCAACAAGCGGAGCATCGCCCTGAACCTGAAGAACAAGGACGCCCAGCACATTCTGCACCAGCTTGTGAAGGAGTCCGACGTCCTGGTGGAGGGCAACCGCCCCGGCGTCACCAAGCGCTTGGCCTGCGACTACGCTACCCTGAACGCCATCAACCCTCGTCTCGTCTACTGCTCCATCACCGGTTACGGCCAGAACGGGCCTTACGAGCAACTCGCCGGCCATGACCTTAACTACATTTCCTTTGCTGGCTGTGTGGAGTCCGTCGGCCCCAAGAACGGGCCGCCGGTCATCCCGCACAACATCATCGCCGACTACGGTGGCGGCGGCGCCTTCGCCGCCATCGGCATCCTGGCGGCCCTCAACGGACGGGAGAAGACCGGGAAGGGCCAGCACGTTGACGTGTCCATGATGGACAGCGTGCAGGTGCTCATGAGCGTTCTGTTTTCCTACTACTTCGGCAGGGGTGAGAGACCCCGGCGGAGCGGCGGGCAACTCAACGGCGGCTTTCCTCAGTACAGCATGTATGAGTGCAAGGACGGCAAGTACATCAGCATCGGGTGCCTGGAGCCGTGGTTCTGGGCCAACCTGTGCAAGCACCTGGGCCGCGAGGACCTGGCGGAGGCCCAGCTCGACACGGCCAACCATCCCAAGCTCTTCGCCTGGTTGGAGGCGACCTTCAAGACCAAGACCCGCGACGAATGGTTCGACGAGTTGCGGTCGTCGCCGGCGGGGGACATCGCCGTGGCCAAGGTGCTGACCTTGGAAGAGAGCGTAAACGATCCTCACACGCGCGCCCGCCAAATGATAGCGGAGGTGGGGAAGGTGGATGGGAGGGTGGTGCGGCAGGTGGGCATAGCGCCCAAGCTCTCAGCCACGCCCGGCAGCGTCCGCCGCCTGGCCCCCAAGACCGGCGAGCACACGGACGAGGTGTTGAATTCCTTGGGCTACAGCCCTGCCCAGGTCAAGGCCCTGCGTGAGCAAGGGACAGTGGCGTAAAAAGAACCTCATGCTCTTATCTCTTGACATGCAAGACAGTTGCTCTCCCCTTCGGCAAGCTCAGGGCGGGATCTTGGCAAGGGGGAGGGGGACTGTTTGAACCTGTCCCGACATGTCGGGACAGGCCCCTGGCAGAGTCCCGATCGATCGGGACTCTACACTCCCCTGTCGTTGCAGGCTTCTCATGAAGAGGAGCGCCCATCTTTTGCGTATATCTTGAATCGTTCTTGAAGTTCCCTTGCCTTCATCTCCTGACCGCTGGGCACGGGAACTCGTGCTTTGCGTTCTTCTACTCCAACACGAGTGGGGGCAAAGTACGAGAAAACGAGCAAAGACGGGGTGCCCTCAACGTATTCTACCGAGCCCAGATGGGCGCCTAATTGATTCCATAGGTGAAGTTGACCGTTGAGGTAGATTCCATCCTTACTGATATATGCAACTCCAGTCCCTTTCAGATTCTGCCGATAATCATGCCAACTGGTGAACCAAGCTAAGACGCCTATGATTACGATCAGTGCAATCATGGTTGCCAACACCCAGATACCACTTTCCGGATCGACAATCAAGGCGATAATCCCGGTTACGAGAGCAAAACCGGATATGATAAAAAAGAGCATCTTCTTACCCCATTTATCCATCTGGTGCTCTCTCTGCGCATACTTTCCCCATTCATCCTGCGAATAGGTCCAGTGCGCGAGAAGCCCTTCGCCTGCAAGAATACTTTTGAGTCTCTTGGCGCGGTTACCGTATACCATCGCTGTAACTATAGCCGTAATGAACATGATGAAGCTGCCAAAAGCTAAAGCGAAGGAGGCGTCTCCCATATTAGAGAGAAATGAAAAAACGGTCAGGGGTAGGAAAACCGGAGCGAGTATCCACCAGACTAATGAGGTCTTGCGTGCAGGGTTGGCCTTGGTCATTTTCGTGCCCCTTCTATCTTAGCGTCACCGGATCGCCTATCCTGAGCATGCCCGTGGCCGCGTGGACGAGGTTCTGGCCGAAGTAGGGCAACCCTCGCCCCGGACGGATGGGCCGGTAGCGCAGGAGCGTGCGCATCGGTTCCTTCTCCCGTTGTGCGGTCGCCTGGTCAGTCATGGTGATGGCGCAGCGCTCGCAGGGCTTCACGACCTTGCACGGCACCTGGCCGATGAGGATCTCGTCCCATTCGTCTTCCGCATAAGGGATGCCCGCGCCGGAGACGACGATGCTCGGGCGGAAACGGTTCATCGGCAGCGGCCCGTGGCCCTGTTGCAGCAGCCTCGCGTTCAGGTCGTCCAGGTCTTCCGTGCTAAGCAACAGGAAGGGATAGCCGTCGACGAACCCCACCTGGTCTCGCTCACTGTGAGCGTATCGGGGATTGACCTTGCGCACCCAATCGTCCGCCATCCGCACCAGGCGGGAAGGCTTCCTGAGAAAGTCGCTGAACCAGGCCGATGCCTCATCGCCCTGGTCTATTGCGTCGCAGGCGTCCCGCCATACCGTGACCCGGCGTCGCTCTCCCTCCCGTAGGATAGGGACGGTGAGGTCACGCATGCCCGGCGCCGATAGGCTGAGGGCTTCCTTTCCCAGAGAGGGTCTGACGAGGGCCATGCGCGGGTCTTTTCGCTGGGTCCTGAACAGCCCGGTAGCGTCCACCACCATGAACTCGCGGTCATGGGCGATGCCGCGCGGCCCCACCTCCGCTTCCTGTAACGAGGCGCCGCCGCACGACTTCACAGGGTAATAGTGCAACGCGGACACGCGTATTGGCGAAGGCTTCATGGGACAGATGGTAACGCAAGGCCAGGGATTGGTAAAGGCGCCGCGTCTTAAGGTTGCAGCATTGCTGGCGAAGGGAGTCGCATCACGGGCCGCCTGTCCCTATAATGGCTACGTGGCTTGAATATGCAGGCCCGCCCGCGCATTACATTACATAAGAAAAGCGGTGGAAGGCGATGATCGAGCGGTATAGCCGTCCGGCTATGAAGAAGGTGTGGTCGGACGAGCGCAAGTACCAGGTATGGCTTCAGGCGGAGCTAGCCGTCTGCGAGGCCTGGGCCGAGGTGGGCGTGGTACCGAAAGAGGCCCTACCCAAGCTGCGCCGGGCCAGTTTCGATATGGAGCGCATCGCTCATCATTTCAAAGAGACCCGCCACGATATGAACGCCTTTCTGCGCGCCGTGGCGGAGAGCCTGGGCGAGGAGGGCCGCTGGGTCCACCTGGGCCTGACCTCCTACGACGTACAGGACACGGCCCTGGGCCTGCTGCTCCGCGAAGCTAGTGATCTTCTTCTTGGCGGCCTGCGCAGTGTGGAGGCTGTCCTCATCAAGCGGGCCAAGGAGCACAAAGACACCCTTATGATGGGCCGCACCCACGGTATTCATGCCGAGCCTGTCACCTTTGGGCTGAAGCTGGCCGGATGGCTGGAAGAGGTGCGGCGCGACATCGTGCGGCTGGAGCAGGCGCGCGCCAGCGTGACCGTCGGCAAGGTGTCCGGCGTCGTTGGCTCCCACGCCACGGTGCCGCTCCAGGTGGAGGAGATCGCCTGCGCCAAGCTGGGGCTGGCCGTGGACCCGGTATCCACGCAGGTCATCCAGCGGGACCGCCACGCCCAGTTCGTCCTCACAGTAGCCCTCATCGCGGCCTCGCTGGAGCGGTTCGCCCTGGAAATCCGCCATTTGCAGCGCACCGAGGTGCAGGAGGTGGAAGAGCCTTTCTCCGACGGCCAGACCGGGTCTTCAGCCATGCCGCACAAGCGCAACCCGGAATTGTCCGAGCGCATTTGCGGCCTGGCCCGGCTGCTGCGCGGCCACGCCGTCACCGCCCTCGATAACGTGGCCCTGTGGCATGAGCGGGACATCTCCCATAGCTCCGCCGAACGCTTGATTCTGCCCGACTCCTGCCTGGCCCTCGATTATATGCTGGCCGTCTTCGCCGAGGTGATGGAGGGCTTGAAGGTGCGGGCCGACCGCATGCGGGAGAACCTGGAGCTGACCAAGGGCCTCGTCTTCTCCCAGCGAGTGCTCATTGCGCTCATCGAGAAGGGGATGGGCCGTACGGAGGCTTACAAGCTGGTGCAAGGCAACGCCATGAAGGCCTGGGAAAAGCGACTGGACTTCCGGGACCTTCTTCGGCGGGACCGGGAGGTCTCCGCTCTACTGTCGCCGCGCGAACTGGAGGCCCTCTTCGACTACCGTTATTACACCCGTGAGGTGGACGCCACCTTCAAGCGGGTGGGGGTGCTGTAACTCCATGACTTCCATCATCACCGAGACCTCTTTCCCTAACCTGCTGCACCGGGGCAAGGTCCGCGATATCTACGACCTCGGCGACTATCTGCTCATGGTGGCTACAGACCGAGTATCCGCCTTTGATGTCGTGCTGCCCAACGGCATCCCGGACAAGGGCGCCGTCCTGGCACAACTCTCCGACTTCTGGTTCGGGCGCACCGCCCACATCGTGCCCAACCACCTGGTGGCGATGGGATACGAGGCCAAGAAGCTCGCCTCGCTGCGGCTGCCCACAGAGGTGGCCGAGATGCCGCGAGAGGTGGCGCGCCGCAGCATGGTGGTGCGCAAGGCCCAGCGTGTGCCCATCGAGTGCGTGGCGAGGGGCTACATCAGCGGCTCGGCCTGGGCGGAATACCGCAGCGCGGGAACGGTGAACGGCCAGCCCATGCCGCTGGGCCTTAAGGAAAGCCAGCAGCTTCCCACACCGCTGTTCACGCCCACCACCAAGGCGGAGCAGGGGCACGACCTGCCTCTCACCTTCGCTCAGGTGGAATCGACAGTGGGCGCGGCGCTGGCCAGGGAACTGCGGGACAAGACGCTGGAGGTGTATGAGGACGCTCGCCGCTACGCTCTCACCAAGGGCATCATCATCGCCGACACGAAATTCGAGTTCGGGCACATTGAGGGGCGGCTCTGCCTCATCGACGAGGCGCTGACCCCCGACTCGAGCCGGTTCTGGTCGGCGGCTGAGTACCAGGTCGGTCGCAGCCAGGACAGCCTGGACAAGCAGATCATCCGCGATTGGCTCCTCAAGATCGGATGGAACAAGGAGCCGCCGGCGCCCCGCCTGCCGGAGGACGTGGTGGAGAAAACGGCGCGGCGTTATCGTGAAGTCTTCGAGCAGTTGACCGGACACAAGCTGAGGTAAAAGCCATGCCCACCTTCCTCGCCAGGGTCTATGTGATGCTGAAGCCCACCGTGAACGATCCCCAAGGCCTGACGGTCAAAGGCGGGCTGCACAGTCTCGGCTTTACTGAGGTCCACAATGTACGTGCCGGGAAACTCATCGAGGTGAAGCTGGAAGGGAAGGACAGGGCCGTGGTCGCCGCCCGGGTGGAAGAGATGGGGAAGAAGCTGCTGGCCAACCCGGTGATCGAGACCTTCCGCTACGAGTTGGAAGAGGCGAAGTAGCCCGTTCGTTGTAGGGGCAGGTCTCAGATCTGCCCGTCCCTTTCCTCAGCCCCCTGTAAGCCCCCAGTCTTGGCACCTGCGGCAGTAGCTCGTGATGCGCTGGTTCGGCGCTATCTCCGTTATCGTGGCGCCGCACACCGGGCAGGGCTGGCCGCCCTTCCGGTGCACCTTTAGGAAGTCGCGCACCTTCTCGTCCACGCGCTCCCCTATGCGCTCCGCCGCGATTGGCATGGCCCAGGCCAGCACGGAGTGGATGGCGTCGTAGAGGCGGCGCAGGTCGTCGTCTGAGAGGTCGGTGCGGACGCGGAAGGGGTAGATGCGGGCGGCGAACAGGACTTCGTCGGCATAGGCGTTGCCGATGCCCGTCACGAACTCATCGTTCACCAGGATGCTCTTTATCTGGCCCCGGTATCGCTGGATGCGCTTGCGAAACACCTCAAAGGTGAGAGCGGGGTCAAGCACGTCCGGGCCCATCTTGGCAAAGCGTGGAATGAGGTCGAGGTTGCCGTCGGGCAACAGGTAGGCCTTGCCGTGGAGACGCTCGTCGAAGTAGCGCAGCGAGCGCCCGTTCTGGAAGTCGAGAAGCCAGCAGGTGCGGCGCGGCAGCTTGTCGCCGTTGCCGTCCAGGGCCAGCCGCCCCGTGAGCATCAGGTTCGCGGCCAGGGTGTGGCCCGAGGCCAGGCGGAGTAGCAGCCACTTGCCGCGACGTTCAACGTTCAGAATACGGTTGCCCGTCAGTGTCCGCTCGAACTCCTCCCTGGGTGGCAGGCGCACGACGATCGGGATGCGGACCACCGCTGCCGCGATGGGCACATGCCGCACCCTGGCGTTAAGCACGCCCTTGATCGCTTCCATCTCAGGTATCTCAGGCATGTCCCCAGCATTCCTCCCGAAATCTGTCCGGCAGGGAGTCCAGAGGGGCCAGGTCCCTCTGACGGGGGCATGGGGGTGTCCCCCTTCTCCCTTTTTCCTCCCCCTCTCCAAATTCTTGGAGAGGGGGGCCAAGGGGGTGAGGCCATCGGGACAGCTTCCAGCATAGGAGCAGGGCCGCGTCTTGTCGAGGCTGGGCTACAATGTCGAGTGCGGGAGAGCGCGACGCGAGCTCTGGTGCGGCTCGGGAAGCGGTGTGCGATGAGCAAATGGTACACGGTGGCCCTCGTCGCGGGCGCCAACATCGGCGAGCACTATGCCGTGTTCGAGCCGGTGCATGGGAGCTGGCCGTCGGCGGCGGGCAAGGGCCTGGCCAACCCCACGGCGGCCATCCTGTGCGGCGCAATGCTGCTAGAGCACATCGGGGAGGCGCAGGCGGCGCGGCGGGTGCAGGACGCGGTGACGCGGGTGCTGCGCGACGGCGCCGTGCGCACCAGCGACCTCGGCGGCGTCGCATCGACGCGCCAGTTCACCGAGGCGGTGGTCAAGGCGCTGGGGTAGACGGGATTAGACGTACCGGCAGGCGGTAGCGCGGTAACAGAAGGGAGTAAGGTGCATGTCTAAAAAAGGAGAAAAACCGGAAAGAATCGAGCAGTTACGCGCACGGATTGTCCGTGAGATGTACTTGGAGCAGACCCCTTGGCAAGAGGTCTGGTTCTTCCCCGAGAAAGACGGAGTGCTGGGTTGGCGAGGTACAGAGGACATTATCTTTGTTGGTCTGAACCCGAGCACAGGGCGGTTCTCGTCTAACGCTGACAGGTTTTTCTACGCCCAGTTGCGAAACAACAGCTTTCAGAAAGCACATCTAACAGACGTAATTAAACGCAGGGGTACTGCGGAGGATGTAGAGAAGTGGCTAAACGATAGCCACTTCATTCAGGACCAGATGAGGTATCTGGAGGAAGAGGTTCGCATTATCGAACCACAACTAATTGTCCCCCTGGGTAAGAAGACAGCTAGCTTGTTAAGAAAGTATGGGCCAGAGATTTGGGGTAAGCGATTGGTGAGAGACGGCCTTCCACACTATTCGCAGCTATTCCCGTCTTCTGGAAAGCAGGCGGAGTTTGTCAATCGTATGAAAGAGATTCGCCAGCAGCTCGATAAGATCACCGCCGACAGCGCTTTTTAGTCTTCGACTGAATTCCACCGTCTCCTTTTCCCATCAGGTTTGTTGCGGCCTCGACTCAAGGTCGCCCAAGCTCTTACCTCTTTACAGTATGACTGACCAGCGCCCTCGCCGTACGCTACAATAAAAAGCAAGAAAAAGCTCGTCGCGAGTTCAGGCACCGACTGAAAAGGAGCGAGCGGTATGTTGACGGACTATATGCAGGCCTTGATGCGCCGTGCCACGTACGAGATTCTTCCTGAAGAGCGCTCCTACTACGGCGAAATCCCCGACGCTCCTGGTGTGTATGCCACAGGCGCGACGCTGGAGGCCTGTCGTGACGAGCTTCGGGAGGTGTTGGAAGGATGGGTGTTGCTGAGCGTCTCCAAAAACCTCCCCCTTCCCGTAGTTGATGGCATTGACCGTAGTGTCAAGCTCGTCTCCTGATGCCGCGCTTTGGCCCGATCAGCCGGGGAGACCTTGTTCGCTGTCTGCGACAGGCAGGCATCGACAAGAAGACGTGGGAGAAGCTGTAAGGCTGGTCCGCTGATGCCTCACGACGGCAGCGATTGGTCAATGCGCGCCGCGAGGGCGAAGTCCTTGTCCGTGAGGCCGCCCGCGCTGTGAGTGGTGAGGGACAGCGTGACCCTAATACGTAGCTGCTGGAGCAGCCTGACGAGGGCTGCGTGCTAGAATTATGGCCGTGAACCGGGTATTGCTCGTCAGCGCGAACACATCGTCCACGCCCGCTGTGCTTGCCTCTCTCAAGGGGGCTGGGTACGACCTGCTCCAGGTTGGCGCACTCGATGAGGCCATCGCCACCTTCACGCAAGAAGCGCCTGAGTTCGTCGTAGTCAATCTGGATGCGCCGAATTATTCAGAAATCGCCCTGCGGAGCTTTGTTAATGCTTGCAAAACAGAGATGAAGGTCCCGGTCTTTGGTCTGGTGCGTGAGGACCAGGTTGCGGCCATCAACTTCCGGATGGGGCTGGACGATTTTCTCCTCCTTCCCTTGCGGCAGGCGGAAGTACGGTTGCGCATCGCCGCTGCCCAGTCCAAGGGCCGTGGGCCTGCCGACAGTCAGAAAGTGATGCTGTTTGGAGACCTGGCCATCGACACAGAGCGCTATGAGGTAACCCTTGCCGGACACCGTGTGGAGCTCACATTCAAAGAATACGAGCTGCTGCGCTATTTGGCCTCCCAGCCCAACCGAGTCTTCTCCCGCGATCAGCTTCTAAGCAAGGTCTGGGGGTATGACTACTTCGGAGGCACGCGCACGGTGGATGTCCACGTGCGGCGCTTGCGCAGCAAGATCGAGGATGCGGCCCACATCTTTATCGACACTGTGCGCAATGTGGGGTACCGGTTCACCCCACCCGCCAAGCAGCGCCAGGGCTGAACGCCGTCCAGTAGAGGGCGTTCAGGGGTTCGGGAAGCTGTTGGCCTTGTGTCGTCCATCGATTGGTGAAATAATCGCTTACAGCTCAGGCGGCTCAACCGCAGCGCGTTCCAACGAGCACGCAGCGAGCGCCGCCGAAAGGAGCGCCAGCCGCATGGACGCTGCTCTTATGGGTGACTACGATGTAGTCCTGGATACCCGGACTGCAGAGACCAGCCTGCGTCTGCTTAGGGTACGGCCCCGCAAAGGGGTGCTCCCCCATTTCCACCGCAATACCACGCAAATCTACATTGTGGTCATGGGCGCTGTCCAGATCCAAACGGGCAAGCGACGTCTCCGCGCCCGGCCCTTCCGCACGGTGGAAGTCCCGCCCAGGACTATCCATGCTCTCAGCGCCTCCAAACCGTCGCTGGTCCTCAGCGTCAGCATTCCTCCGCTCTCGATGGATGACCAGTACCCGGTGGGAAAAGCGACTGACATCGACGTCACTGCCGGTGAGTTGGCCTACGGGAAGTAGGTAACCGCCACTGCTATCGCGTTGCGGGGCCGCATTCTCCGCCCACCACCTTCCCCACGCTGGCTCGCTTCCATGATTCCCAACTCCCTGTAATCGCTTGTTAACCAAAATGTAACCCGCCAGCAATGGGGGCGAAACAATCTATATGCATGCTTGTGCACTATCATGCTGCACGAAACCGCCGGCCCACACGCTCTCCCAGCCCGCTCTACTCCTGTGTCCGTCCAAGAAATCACTATCGATGTGGCGAGCCACGAAGTATACATGGATGGCGCGCCGGTCTTTTTGACGTACAAGGAGCGGGCGTTGCTTCACTGCCTCGCTAGCCGCCCCGGCCGCGTCTTTACCCGCTCTGAGCTGCTCTCTCTGGGCTCGGGCCGCGCCCAGGGAGAAACAAGCAGGACCCTGGATGTCCACGTGCGGCGCCTTCGCAGCAAACTCAACGCTCCTCAGCACGAATACGTGCAGACGGTGCGCAAAGTAGGGTACAAATTCATCGGGCCAGCGCGTTTTGTGGGGACGTAACTGCTTGTTAACCGTTTTGTTACATTTCCCTAACATCCGTGTAACGAATCGCCCTGACAATTGTACTCGTTTCAATCTCACTTTTCTTCTAAAGAAAGGAAGGAGCGGACTGATGAAACTGGTCTTACGTACGGCGAAAGGATTCCAGACCCGGCGCTGGCTGGTGGGCCTGCTCATGCTGGCTATGCTGGGTGTGGCGTTCATGGGCATCCCTGCCCTGGTCAAAGCGGCTGACCCCAACGGCGCCGACACCATTGCCGCAGACCCGGAGGCTGGCGTCAACATGGCCTGGACCCTCATCGCCGGCTTCCTCGTATTCTTCATGCAGCTTGGTTTCGCCTTCCTCGGCGCGGGCCTCGTCCGCAGCAAAAACACCGTTAACTACATGACGAAGAGCTTCATGGACTTCTGCATCGCTTCCCTGGCCTTCTGGGCCTTTGGGTTTGCGCTCATGTTCGGCGGGTCAAAGTTCTTTCCAGGGCTTGACAACGGCAATCCCTTCTTCGGCTATTCGGGTTTCCTCCTTACCGGGGATAGCTATGACGTGTCAACCATCATGATGTGGTTCTTCCAGATGGTCTTCGCGGCAACAGCGGCCACGAT
>JACPQI010000049.1 GCA_016190545.1 Chloroflexota bacterium | reverse complement strand
GCCGCGACGGCGAGGCCGCGGGCCGCCATCACCCCGGGCGCGCCGCGCCGTGGAAAAAGGTCATCCATATATAGCCAGGCCAGGATGGTGACCGGAGGAAGCGTCCCGACGATGGACCACGCGGCGCTGAGAGAGAGCGTGTAGGGAAACAGGGCGACACCAAGGACGATAAGGCCGAGCTTGAACGCATCCCTGGTGTCGATCCGTCGTTTGACCAGACGGACCGCAAGGCTCGCGCACGCGATCATGTAAAAGGGCACGGGCAAATAGTCGGGGATGGCTAGGGCAAGACGGCCGAGACCGTGCGGCGGGAAGACGCCGTTGGACACGCTGGTCATGAAAAGGTCCGCCGCTTCACGTACGCTTACCATAAGGTCGGGGTAAGGGATGCCAGGGTAGCTGGACATACGGTAGCTGGCGAAGGAGACGACGTTGTAGGCATACGCGACGAAAGCGCCGTTCAGCGCCAGAAAGGCGATGACAGGTATGGCGACTGCTGCCGCGCCGAAGGCGGCATGCGCCGTGGAAGTCAGCAGCGCGCGCAGGTTTCGTCGCACCCAGGCGTTCGCGGCCAGCATCGCCGCGATAGCCGCAAGCGCAGCCACTCCTGTCTCCTGGCTGTAGAAAAGCGCGAAGCCCGTGAGGAGGCCCGAAGCCGCCATCAGCATGCGCGAGCGCTTCTCATGCGCCAGCCAGCAGAGGAAGACGGCCCCGACCGCCGGTGTCGTCCTGAACACGGCGCTTTGCATACCGGGGAACAGGGGGAAATGAATAACGATTGCTAGGACTGCTCCAATGTACGCCAGGAGGCGCCAGCGCAGTATGCGGCGCAGCATCAACGCAATGGACACGAGCGCGATCAGATTGAGAATGAAATTGAAAACGCGCAGAGTCAACACGGACGCGCCGAAGACAGACATGGAAGCGGCTAGAGGGTACTCCATGAGCGGACCATACAACAGGTACGTGTCGCGGTAGAGCACGCCTCCATGCAGGACTGTATTGGCCCAGCTCAGGTGCATCCCCTGGTCCTGCAGGAAGACCCAGTCCGCGCCGGTCCCCCAGAAGATGACGGGGCTATAGGCAAGCAGAAAGACACCAAAAGCGGTCATCGCTACTTCCAGCAGAGTGAATGGGTGAGAGGACACCGAGGGAGGAGCGGGTTCCGTCGCGCCGGATGAGGCTGCGCTGGTGGTATGCGCGCGGCGGGACGCCATGAGCGCCCATGCGAGCCAGGTGACGAGAGCGACGCCGACCGTGATAAGCATCCAGAGGAGATAGTGGACGTATTCTTTGTATTTGATGTATCCGCTCAACGTGCCGGGGCTGATGATACCCCGCGACCTGGCGCTCTCCAGGGACTCCGCGCCAATGGGCCAGACGCTTGTCGTGGCAAAGGCGGTCAACAGTCCGAGGGCAAGCCCCGCAGCGAGGGCGATGTTGCCTGAGAGGGCGTTTTCCGGACGGGAGGCAAACGTCACCGCCTTATGAAAGGCTGCCTTCATACAGCGCCCTGGGAGACGAGGTTATCAGGCATGGGCTCCCGCCTGTCAAATACATCAACGCGCAGGCCGGATGAAAATAGACTCTACTATAGATGGTCTGGTGTCCGCACGCAAAGGAGGGGCACTGACGTCTTTGCGCAGGCGGCTTTCTGGACGGATATGTTTTTCATGGCGCTCCAGTTAAGCATGCCCAGGGCGGGTCTCGGTTCTTGGGTAACAAGCATCAGCCGCTCAAGCGCGCCGTGCCTAGCAAGCTCCGGACATCTCTGGTCTCGGCAGGCAGTCGCTGCCGGCGGGCGCCAAACGCCCTACAGCAGCCCCTTCACCGCCCGCTGGACGACCAGGCTGCGCGTATCAACCATCGCCTTGATCTCGCGTTTCAGCTCGTCCACAGGAAGGGGCTGATTTTTCGCCCCGGCCTCCGCGGTCTTTTTGTCGATTGCGTCCAGTATTTCCTTCTTGAGGGCTTCAATCCCCTTACCCGCCTTCTGGCTGGTCGTGCTGAACCCTAGAACGGACAGGAAGCCCGTCCATGAAGCGCCGACGAAGATGGCCTGGAACTGCTTCGGCAATGTGGCGTCGAACCCCTCGACTTTCACCTTGTCGGAGAGCAGAGCGGCGATTGCACCGCCGAGGATAGCGTAAAGGATGAACCCGATGGTGCGAAAGGCCACCTTGCCCTGGTTGATCTTCCGTTCCAGGCTCTCCAGGCGTCGGCGGTCGTATTCCAGCTCACGCTGGGATGTGTCCAGGGCCTTGCCAAGCTGTTGCAATTGGTCCTTGGGCAAGACCCCGCCCTGCAATGTTGTCTGTATCTTGTCGATCTCTTCGCGGGTCTTCTTGTTATGCTCTCGCAGGTCCTTCGCCTCCTGCTCCCTCTCCTCAGTGTCAAAGAATGGACGGAACTCAGGGACGACGTCCTGCTGGGCAATGTAGATGGTGATGAGTGCGCCGAGCACGCCCAGGCCGAACAGAATCAAGAAGTCCATGACTCAACCTCCTTCGCCCGTCTGAACAGGTTGCCCCGCAGTCTTTACGTCTCCGCTGAGACAGACGCTCCGTTCATCTCATCAAATGGCCTTGGTTTATATTCGTTAAGTTTTCCTTGTTCTCCACCAGAAGCAGCAAGCTTGCACCTTGTCCGCGTCGGAAACGCGGCGCCATTGTACACCCGCGGGGGACCCCGCGTCACCGTCCATTCGGCTAGTTCTGCCGCACGTATGGGAGGAGTCGGGGCGGGGGTAGCGACGGCGCCCTCCGCGCCGAGGGTATGTAGATACCTGGCTGGTCTGCGCGCGCAGCCTTTTCCGGCACCCGGCGGCGTGTTATAATGCATCTTGCCCGTCCACCACTTACGTCATTGCGTGTTTCTGGCGCGGTCATCTCTTCCAGTTTCTCCCAGGAACGTAAGTATCACGAGTGGCGTTATCTCTTTACACACAGATAGCTGACCTCGTATAATGGATTTGCAACGTATGACTGCTACGATGTCGGATAGCCATTCTGAAGCGCCAAACGGAATGCAGCAACTCCTGGAGCAAGAGAAAGAACAGGGGTACAAAGCTCTGCGCCGTGGGGACGTGATAGAAGGCGTTGTCATGCGGGTGGACAAGGATGGCGTGCTCATCAGTCTTGGCTTGAAGTCCGAGGGGCTGGTGCCCGCCCGCGAGATGCGCACGCTCAGCGCGCAGGCCCTCGCCAGGATTCGTGTTGGAGACCGCATTCTCGCCACCGTCATTCGCGGAGAGAACGAGTACGGGGAGGTCCTTCTGTCGGTGGACCAGGCCCGCAGCGAGACGGGGTGGCGGCTCCTGGAGAAAAGCCTGGAGAGCGGCGAGGCGATTGAGGTGGAGGTCACGGGGAACAACAAGGGCGGGTTGCTGG
>JACPQI010000047.1 GCA_016190545.1 Chloroflexota bacterium | reverse complement strand
CGTAAGGTAGAATGAAGGCCTTTCAGACGAAAATCAGTGGCGGCCGCCCGCGCCGGGCGATGCTGGACTTCGATGGCTGACGACTTCAAGCTGTACCCCAACGTAAGCCTCGGCGAGGGCGCTCAGATAGGCGAGTACGCCATCATCGGCGCGCCGCCGCGCGGCGTGGAGGCGGGTGAACTCGCCACCGTCATTGGCAGACGCGCGGTCATCCGGTCCCACGCGGTCATCTATGCGGGATGCGTGATCGGCGACAGCTTCCAGACCGGCCACGGCGCCCTTGTCCGCGAGCACAATCACATCGGCGACAACGTCAGCATCGGCAGCCACACGGTGGTGGAGCACCACGTCTCCATCGGCAACAACGTACGCATTCACAGCCACTGCTTCATCCCGGAGTTCTGCGTCCTGGAGGACGGCTGCTGGATCGGGCCGAGGGCTACGTTCACCAACGACCTGTATCCTCCCAGCGGCGGACGCAATCTGAAGGGCCCCACCGTCAAGAGGGGCGCGCGCATCGGGGCAAACGCCACGCTGCTGCCAGGCGTCGTCATCGGAGAGAACGCACTGGTTGGCGCGGGTGCGGTTGTCGTCCGCGATGTGCCGCCAGAAACGGTGGTTATCGGGAACCCCGCGCGGGTCATCAAGCGGGTGTCGGAGTTGCGTCTCCGACGCCTGGCGTAGCTGGCGCGCTGAGGCCAGTGGACACGTCCAGCGCGCCGGGCACGGGGCGTCAGCACAGCCTCATATACTTCGGCGACCAGTGGGATGACCTGTGGCGGCGCCGCCAGGCCCTGTGTTCCAAGCTCGCTGAGAGGGGCCTCTTCGAACGGACTCTGTATGTTGAGCAGCCCCTGTCGCTTTCGTCTCTTCTCCGGTGGCTGCGGCGACCCCCTGACGCCGATGCGCAGCGGCGGTGGAGCCGTCTCCTCCGCCAGCGCCGCGCTCTTCTTCACGTCCTTCCCAAAATAGACCTGTGGACTCCCATCACGCTCATGGGCCTGCGGCAGTCCCAAATCATGAGCGCTCTGGACAACCTGTTCCGCGTGCACGGCCAGGCGAGGACGCTCAGGCGGCTGGCTTCGCGCATGGGCTTCTCCCTCCCCGTCGTCTGCGTCTCGCTGCCGCTGGTTGACAGGCGCGTGCTGGAGAGCGTGCGGCCGGCCCTGCTGTGGTACGACTGCACGGAAGACTTCACGAAGTTTGAGCACCTGCCCGCGCGGGCGCGCGAGGTCTGCGGGACAATGGACGCATGGCTGACGGACAATGCCGACGTTGTGACCGCTGTCAGCGTCGTCCAGTTCGAGGCCAAGAGGGCGCGACGCGGCTCCCGCGCTACGCTCTACTCTCCGAACGGCCTCCTGCTTGAGCCATTCCTCGCGCCCGTCCCGTCCGACGCGCCGGAGGACCTGGCGGCCGTTCCGCGGCCACGGCTGATGTTCGTGGGCGCAGGCCTCAACACGTCGCATGACTGGGACATGGTGGACATGCTCGCCTCTCGACGCCCCAACGTTTCCGTCGCCCTCATCGGACAGGACACGCTGCCCCGCCATCTGCGCGAACGGCTTGCCGCACACTCCAATATCCACTTCCTCGGACTGAAGCCTTACGACGACCTGCCCCGCTATCTGGCCCACGCAGACCTGTGCCTCCAGATCTCGCGGCCCGGCCACCTGCCAAGCCAGGAAAGCGTCCTGAAGATCTGGCTCTACCTGGCCGCGGGCAAACCCGTGCTCTCTCTGACCACAACCGCCAGCGCGGACAAAGGAGGACTTGTCACCGTCGCCGCAACGCGTGACGAGTTCATCGCCAGAGTGGACGAGGCTATGGCTTCAGATACGCCGCAGCTTCAAGCGAGACGGAAAGCGCTGGCGCAGGAAAGCTCATGGGACGCCCGCGCGGACGCGGTCTGTCAGGTGCTGGCGGAGGCGCTGGCGAGGAAGAATTTCCCGGGCTAGGGGTTGCTTCTCAGCCCGCCGTTCTGGCGGCGACCGGGCTGGCGAAGAACGCGGAGACGACGTCGGCGACCTGCCGCGCCTGCTCTTCGGTCATCTCCGGGTACATGGGGAGCGAAAGCACCTCTCGCGCTGCCTGCTCCGTGAGGGGGAACGCTCCGTTCCGATAGCCCAGAGCGCTGTAGGCGGGCTGCAGGTGCAGAGGAAGCGGGTAGTGAATCCCCGCTTCCATGCCCTGAAGTCGAAGGTGGTCTCGGAGCGGGTCTCTCCGCTGGGAGCGCACCACGTACAGGTGATAAACAGCCTGGCTGCCAGGCCGTTCCGAGGGGAGGACCAGCGGCATCCCCGCAAGCGCCTGATTGTACCGCTGCGCAATGGCCCGTCGACTTCGGTTCCAGTCCTCCAGATGCCGCAGCTTCGCCCGCAAGACCGCCGCCTGAAGACCGTCGAGGCGCGCGTTATAGCCTACGCACTGGTGCTCGTACTTCTCCGCGCGGCCGTGGTTACGCAGCAGCTTGACCTGCCG
>JACPQI010000046.1 GCA_016190545.1 Chloroflexota bacterium | reverse complement strand
CCGTCATTCCGGACTTGATCCGGAATCCAGGCTTCCCGGCTGGATTCCCGCTCCGTATCGAGTACGGGGCAAGCTTTTCGCGGGAATGACAATAGGGTGATGAGTGCCTGTAAAGCAATCATTGGGACACTACACTAGACGGTTATGATCTCCGTGACCTCAGGAACCTCTTCCCGAATCACCCGCTCGATACCCGCCGCCAGCGTCATGATGGAACTGGGACAACCGCTGCACGCGCCCTGAAGCTGTAGCTCCACCACGCCGTCGTCATTTACGTTCATCAGCTCCACGTAGCCGCCATCCTGCTCCAGATACGGCCGGACGACGTCCAGCGCCTTCTCTATCCGCTTGCGGAGCTCCTCCGCTTTCACACTCGTGGTCATGGTTCCCTCCTCCGGCGCCCGCGGGATGTGACTTCGCGGCGCTCCCTGACCTTTAATAATATCACTTCGGCGTGGTCGCTATCATCGCGGGCAGCGTTCCGTCAAACTTCAGCACGTCGCCCTCGATGGTCACGGACTTCGCGTGGAAGCCCGTGATGGTCCGCATCCTCCTCTCCACCAGCCCAATGAACGTGCCCCTGCCTTCTCGGAGAACGCTCTCCGGCACCGCCACGCGGCCCACTTCCAGAACCTGCACCTCGAAAATCGTGAGTCGGTTGTCAGTTATCTGGAACCTGCCCTTGGCATAGACCGGCGGATCGCCCGGGATGATATTCAACTGGTCAGATATAAGCTGGACTTCCGCGGGCGTCAGGCCCATGGCCCGTACATAGTCCGGCGCCTTTTCCTTCAAAATGAGGCCCGAAAACTCCGTGGTGCCGTCCGCATTGAATTTAACCTGGGCGTCCACAAGCGGGTCGTACTTCCAGGTCACGCTGTTGAGCTCCGCCGTCAGCTCCCTGTCAGTGAACGACGCGCTGACGGCCCTCTGGCCCGAATAAATCCGGCTCGCCTCGGGAGGCGCGTTCGCCGGAAGACTCTCGTACCGCGTACCCGTCTTGCCGCGGAGGCTCTGCAGATCGGCCTGCGTGTAGCGCACGCCCAGGTCGCGCGGACGATTGGAACCGAATACGGCGGAGACGCCGGGCACCAGGCCAAGGTACCCGCCGACAAGGGCGGTGACGACGACAAGGACCCCCAGGACGATCAAAAGGGCCTTCACGTACTCTCCCGCACTTAAATGTAGCAGTCGCCGCCATGCCAGGGCAAGAAACGCGGAAGGCCAGGTGCGGTGCAACTACTCCGAGAAGACACGGCTGTTCCCATACTCGCCCAGCCGGTGCACGTCCGGCCCCATCTCATACGTCAGCGCCTCCCGGCCCTGCGGCCAGTCCAGGCACACGCGGACGACGACCGCGGAGGCGTCTTCGCCCCGCTCCAGAAGCTCCAGCGGGACCTCCACGAAGACGATGTCCATCTCTTCGTCGTAGGGCGAGAGGATGCGCCGCATGTTGGGGTGGGAGAGCGCCGCCGAGATAAGGCGTACCGCGACGCACCCCTCGTTGGGAATGACGAACAGATGTCTAAAGCCGTTGGGCGGCTGCTGAGACTGCTGCCGCAGTCTGGGCAGGTCCTGATGCAGTATCTGTGCCACCATCTTGCGCGCCATCCACTGGACCGCGAGTATGCTGGACGTTGATATCCTGAAACGCATAGGCTCCGCTACGACTTCCCTCCGGAAGCACCAGGGCGTGCCCCGGACTCGCTTTCCGCCGCCCGCTCCAACGCCAGGCCCGCGGCCAGCGCGGACGCGGCCCTGATGGCCTCCACCATGCTCGCATGCTGCGCCACGCCTCTGCCCGCGATATCGAACGCGGTGCCGTGGTCCACGGAGGTGCGAATGAAGGGCAGCCCCAGCGTGACGCTGATGCTCCGCTCAAAGCCATACACTTTCACGGGTATATGCCCCTGGTCGTGGTACATGGCCAGCACCGCGTCGAACTCTCCGGCGATGGCCCGCAGGAACACCGAGTCCGCCGGAAATGGGCCCCGCGCATCAACACCTTGGGCGCGCGCATCCTGGACGGCGGGCGCGATCTCGTCCACCTCCTCGCGTCCGACCAGGCCGCCCTCGCCGCCGTGCGGGTTCAGCGCCGCCACGGCGATGCGCGGCCTCCGCACGCCCCACGCGCGCAGGCAGCGGTCGGTCAGCTCAAGCCTGGCGAGGATGTTGCCCCGCGTCACGGCGTCGCAGGCGTTCCGCAGCGACCGGTGCGTGGTCAGATGCACGGCGCGCAGCCTGCCGCTGACCAGCATGGTCGCGAGATCGCGGGCGCCGGTGACTCGGGCCAGAAGCTCCTGATGCCCCAGCTCCTGATAGCCCGCCAGGCGCATCGCCTCCTTGTGGACGGGCGCCGTGGCCATCGCCTGGGCCTCGCCGCGCTGCACCATGTCCACGGCGCGCAGGATGCACGCCACGGCTGCCCGTCCGCACGACGCGGAGACCCGCCCCATCGAGAAGTCGCCCGGGTCCGCGCCGTCCGGCTCCACGACTCCCACGGCGCCCCCGGGCAACACCTCTGGCCCGTCAACCCGGCGGAAGCGCGCGGGCACGCCGAGCGTGCGCGCCGACTGCTCCAGAACGCGGACCGAGCCGAGCACAAGGGGGACGCAGGCCGCCCGCACCTCAGGTTCAACGAGCGCCTTGACGACCACCTCCGGCCCGATGCCCGCGGGGTCGCCCATCGTCACGGCAATGACAGGACGTTTCCTCATCGAAAGACACGATACACTAATCGCGGAGCGCAGGCTAGAGGGCGAAGATTCCAAAATTGTGACGGGATTTCTGCAACCAGAGGCATGATTTGGACGGAAGAGGAGTATAATTTCAGATGGGGGAGGAGGAAGGAGATGACCACATGGCGGAACGACAGGGAGTCATGTGGGTGGTGGGGACCCTCGCGCTCGGCGCCGTCCTCGCGATTGTGGCGCTCGCCAGCATCCTTGCGGGCTACATCCTGATAGCGGTCTTTGTGCTGGTGTTGCTCGCGGCAGAGGCCGGGATGAGCATCGCGGCGCTTGTCATGTTCACCAGGCACCTAGTCTCGCGCAGGGCGCTCACCGTCGCTGCAGGTCAGCCCCAGGCCGTATCCATCGCGAGGGCACCGGTGGTCGCCTGCCTGACAGCCGTGGAAGCGCCTGGAGGCGGCAGTGTCCCGTGCGCCGCTGGCAGCGAATTCACATTCCTCACCGACAGAAGGGTCACGCCCGTCCTCTGCGGCCCCGCACTGAAGGGGCTACTGCCCTACGTACACGACCTGCGGGTGGCGAAGGACGGCCACGTGGCCAGGGTCAGATGTCCGGTGTCAGGCACTATCCTTGTGTTCGAGCTGCACGCCGCTGTCCCAGCGCACGTCGGGCCGTCAACGGCCGCGGCGTAAGGGACTGAGCCTCAGCACTCGCGGCTCCCACCGCAGATGGCGAGAGTGACTCCGGGCATAGCGATGTCCTCTCCTTGACATGCGCAAGCCGACGGGCTACGCTCAGACCCAGCTTGCCGCATGAAGGAGTCGCCATGCCACAGCCTCCGTACGCGCCTGTTAACCCACCCGTCCGCACGCTTCTCGGCCCCGGCCCCAGCTCCGTCCCGCCCGAGGTGATGG
>JACPQI010000054.1 GCA_016190545.1 Chloroflexota bacterium | reverse complement strand
GGCGGTCTTCTGGATGTACTCGTGGGCCCGGTGCACCGGGTTGCGGGTCTGAAACCCCACGACGGTACGCCATGCGCGTTCGACGAAGGCCTGGCGTGTCTGGGCTGGTGAAAGGTTGTAGCGGGGGAACGCGGATGGCACAGACCGCTCCAGGACGGTCACAGGCCCGCCGAGCAGGACATCGCCTTGCTTGAGCAGGGCGGCCACGCCGGGGTGGCTGGGGTCTGTGGTGCGGAAGACCTTGGCGGCCTCTACCGTGCGGTCATAGCTGTACTTCTGGTGGAGGTGAAGGAGGGCCACGACGTCGCCGGACTCATTGACGAGGGCCACGTCTTTCCCTTCGTGATACTGCTTGGCCTCTTCCGCCGTCGCCGCCAGGGTAATGGGCAGGCTCCAGACCACGCCGCTGGCCAGCCGCATGTGGTCGACCACGCTCTCGTAATCGCGTTGGGCCAGGAAGCCATCCAAGGGGCTATACCCTCCGATGGCGATGAGCTCAAGGTCGCACAGCTCACGAAGGGCCAAGCGCTTCTGTGGGAGGGAGCGCGCTACCTCACGCAAGTGGGGCTTTGTGGTTTCATCAGCAAGACGGTCCATGAGCGTCCCGCCGTGGGGCGCGATGGTCTGCTCAGTCATGACGGGCCTTCACCTCTCATTCAGCGTTATGTCAAAAACTAGCCCTTGGCGTGGGCGCCTGCGGGTGCGCCCGCCACGTGGAGGCCGCACTCCTTGAGTCCCAGGTCCTGTTCCCACCACCAGCGCCCGGCGCGGGGGTGCTCGCCCGCCTTGACAGCGCGGGTGCAGGGATCGCAGCCGATGCTGGGGTAGCCCTTATCGTGCAGCTTGTTGTACGGCACCTTGTTAGCGCGGATGTAGTCCCAGACCTGGTCGTTGGTCCAGTCGGCCAGGGGATTGAGCTTGATGAGACCTGGGTGGGCTTCATCCGCTTCCACTTTGGCGACGGCCGCTCGGGTGGGGGCCTGCTCGCGGCGCAGGCCGGTGGTCCAGGCCACCAGGTCCTTCAACGCTCGGTTGAGCGGTTCCACCTTCCGGATGCCGCAGCACAGTTTGCGATTATCGACGCTCTCGTACATGAGATTGAGCCCGTGCCTGGCTACCATGTCGTTGGCGGCCTTGGTCTCAGGGTAAAACACTTCCAGGTTGACCCCGTAGCGGTCTCTGGTCTCGTCCAGCAGCTCCAAGGTCTCCTTGTTCAGCCGAAGGGTGTCCAGGGTAAAGATGCGGGCCTTGGGGCTGAGTTTCACCAGCATGTCCGTGAGGACCATGTCCTCTGCGCCGAAGCTGGAGGCCAAGGACACCCGGTCGCCGAAGCGCCCCAGCGCCCAGGCCAGCACTTCCTGCGCCGGGAGTGGCTCGAAGGCCTCTCCAAGCTTCTGGACCTCGCTGGCAGACAGCCCCGCCTTGAGGGTGATCGCCGTTTGCTGTGCAGTCATTCGTTTCTACTCCTTCTCTTACAAGATGTTCTATCTACAGCAGGACTCTGAGGATGGCCCATACGTTGATGCTGATGAGTGTCAGGCCTACCGTAAGGCCGAGGGCCCGCGTGGGGAGTCGGCGGCTGAGGTAGGCGGCCAGGGGCGCAGTGAGGGCGCTGCCCGCAATAAGCGCCACTGGGAGCTGCCAGTGGAAATCGCTGCTGACGGAGAGCTGGGCCACAAGCACTGTGGACACAGCACCCGTGACGAAGATCTCCGACAGGTTGACGGTGCCGATGGCGTAGCGAGGGTGACCGCCCTCCACAAGCATGACGCCGGGCGTTGCCAGGGGACCGTAGGCGCCGCTGAGGCCGTTGAGGATACCGGCTGCGCCGCCCACGATGGCGAGGCGGACTGTGGAAGAGAGGCGGGTGGGCGCCGCCGCCAGGCGCCGCCAGAGGGGGCCCTCAGCAGTAGCCGCCCAGACATCGCCGCCGCCAGCCACGGGCCGCAGGTAGCTGCCAGCGCCGGACCAGAAGCGCCTCAGGAGGAGGAGGCCAAGGGCAAGGAGGATAAGCGGAACGCCGAGGCGGACCGCTTCGCCTGGAAGATGGGTGAGGAGCAAAGCGCCGGTGGCGCCGCCCGCAATGCCGGCGATCGCCAGGGGTAATACCCAACTCCAGCGCACGTTGCCGAAGCCCCAATGGGATAGGCCGGAGAAGAGGCCGCTGCCAAGCTTGGCCAAGGCTACGGTGCCTACCGCGACGGCTGGGTCAACCCCTCCGGCAATCATCACGGTAGTAGAGAGGACGCCAAAGCCCATGCCCACGGAGCCATCCACGATTTGGCCAAAAGCGCCAGCGATGGCAACAAGGGCTATGAGCCACAGACCAAGGTCTGCAATGTCCACTTACAGGCCTCCATATGCCGGGCTGTGCTCAGGCTTTGCCTGCGGCTCTATCGCTCGGCCAGTCCCGGTGGAGGCCTCTTCGTCACTGAGGAGGAGTTCGTCAAACCAGGAGGCGGCCGTGAAATCGCCCCACAGGCTTGCGAGCCTCTTTGCTGTTTGTATCGCTATGTTCATGGATTCCTCCAGTATGTTCGTAGGTGATGGCCAATAAAAAAGCCCAGAGCGGTGGCTCTGGGCATGTAGCGCGGCGCGGGGTGCCTTAGCGGATGCTATCGACAGGAGGGGGCCGCGCTACAGCCCGTACAGGTACAGCGCGGCATACAACAAACAAGGGACTTAAGGGCTGTGAGGCGACGAATGGGACCGCCCCCGCTGTGCGGGGCCACGCTCTTGAAGGCGCGACGACTGGGCATGGGTCTCATTGTCCTCACGAAGTTGTTATAGGAAACAATACCATAAGGTTATGAGGAATGCAAGCCCCCAAGGGATCTCGCAAAAATTGGCAGGGGGACTTAGCTGCGGCCTATCAGGCAACTTATGGAGATGCCCGCACCACACTGCCCTGTTGGCCCAAGAGCGCCCAGGCCATGGGGCCAGCTTCCATCTCCACCCGCCGCTTCTTGATGCGCCACTCGCCGTCAACGCAACGCACCATCCGATCGTGGTAGCGGCCGAACCAGCACACGGTGGGGTAGCCTCGGTCGTGCTCGTCCACCCGAACCAGATAGCTCACCACAGACGCGGCGCCGCTGGTCAGAGTGATGGATGGGACAAGCGCAAGATGCTTATGGCGGGTCGCGGGCGCTCGGGTGTGGGTGGAAATGAAGGCGATGAGCGGCTTCCCAGCCAGAGGCCCTTCGCCCCCGTCCGTTTCGTCGTTGGACCTCAATGGCGCCATCCTCCGTAAAGCAATCAGCCCAGGCCTCGGGCGGCCCGTAGTCGATGGCATGGCAATAGCGGTGAAGCGTGCGTATGATGGAGCGTTCGCTGTCATAGTGGTCGAGCCGCTTTTCCAGGGCTGCCACCCGCTGTTCAAGACCTGAAGCGCGACCGTGAGTTGTGCGCATAGCGGCCTCCTCTTCGAGTCCTCACAGTATACGAACATGGGCCAGCCCGAAAGGGGGGCGCCCGCCCCTGGTGGCCGGGGCGGGCGCTTCGGTGTCTCAAATCAGAGTGCGGGCTTATCCACCAGCCCACGGCGGATTGTATTCGCCGAAGACGTCACGCAGGGCGTTGGTCATCTCCCCCAGGGTGGCGTAGGCACGGGCGCCGTCGACGAGAGCGGGCATAAGGTTCTTGGTGTTCTTTGCCGCCGCACGGATCTCTTTGAGGGCGTGCGCGACCTCTCTCTGCGAGCGTTCCCGACGCACCCGGTCTAATCGCTCCACGTGGTGGTGCAGACTCGCCTCATCGACGCGCAGGGTGGGCACCTTCACCGGCTCTTCCACCACATAGTCATTGACACCCACGATAACACGCTGCTTGGCCTCCACTTCCTTCTGGTAGCGATAGGAGGCGTCGGCGATCTCCTTGTGGAAGAAGCCACGCTCCAGGGCGGGGATGACCCCGCCGAGGGAATCGATGCGCTTGAAGTAGCCGTAGGCCTGCCGCTCCATCTCCGTGGTCAGCGACTCTACATAGTAGCTGCCGCCGAGGGGGTCCACAGTGTTGGGGACACCGCTCTCGCAGGCGATGACCTGCTGGGTCCGCAGGGCGATGAGCGCCGCCCGGTCGGTGGGGAGGGCGAGGGCCTCGTCCAGCGAGTTGGTGTGCAGGGACTGGGTGCCGCCGAGCACGGCGGCCAAGGCTTGCAGGGCGACACGGGTCACGTTGACCTCAGGCTGCTGGGCCGTGAGGCTGCAGCCTGCGGTCTGGGCATGGGTGCGAAGCCACCAGGAACGCTCACTCTTGGCCTTGAACGTGTGGCGCATCTCCTGGGCCCAGATCCGGCGGGCGGCGCGGAACTTGCAGATTTCCTCAAAGAAATCGTTGTGGACGTTGAAGAAGAAGCTGATGCGGGGAGCGAAATCGTCGATCTTGAGGCCCCGCTCAAGGGAAGCTTTGACGTAGGCGAGGCCATCGGCCAGGGTAAACGCCAGCTCCTGGACGGCGGTGGCCCCCGCCTCACGAATGTGATAGCCGCTGACACTAATGGGGTTGAACTGGGGCATATGCTGGGTGGCGAACTCCACGGTGTCCACGACCAGGCGCATGGACGGTTCCGGCGGAAAGATGTACTCGTTCTGAGCGATGTACTCCTTGAGCACATCGTTCTGCAGGGTGCCGCGCAGGCTCTTCATAGGCACGCCCTGCTTTTCGGCGGCGGCGATGTACATGGCCCAGATGATAGCGGCTGGGCCGTTGATGGTCATGGAGGTGCTGACGTCGCCCAGATTGATGCCATCGAAGAGGACTTCCATGTCCGCCAGGGATGAGACGGCGACGCCGCACTTGCCGAACTCGCCCGGGC
>JACPQI010000048.1 GCA_016190545.1 Chloroflexota bacterium | reverse complement strand
GCCGTAAAGGGGGCGCTGTGATCATCCCAATGTCACGCCGGTGAGCTTTTCCAGGGGGCGGACCAGGTTAGCGGGATCGGCGTCGGTGTAGCCCTGGAGGCGCGCTTCCTGGAAGACCTCGCGGGCCATGCGAGCCATAAGCGTCCGCACGCCAAGCTCGTCGGCGGCTTGGAGCGCCACGGTCAGGTCCTTCCAGAAAATCTTCATGGTGAGGCGCGGGTCGAACTGGCGGCTGACCATGCGGTGGCCGTGGCCGGTGAGCGTTCGGCTGGAGCTTGAGGAGTTCTTGAAGATCTCGTAGGCGAGCTTGGGGTCGACGCCGGCCTTGGTCGCCATCACCAGCCCCTCAACCATGCCGCAATAGTGGATAGCCACCATCATGTTGTTGGCCAGCTTCACCGCCGTGCCGCTGCCCACCGGCCCGCAGTGGTAGACGTTCTTCGCCAGCACGTCCAGCAGCGGCTTGACCCGCTGGAAGGTCTGTGCATCGCCGCCGAGCATGATGGAGAGGGTGCCTGCCGCCGAGCCGTCCGGCCCGCCGCTGACGGGAGCATCGAGGAAAGAGACGCCCTTCGCTTTGGCGGCAGCCGCCAGCCGTTTGGACTGCTCCACGAAGATGGTGCTGTGCTCGATGAACACCTGGCCGGGCCGGGCGTGCGGGATAAGGCCGTTTTGCCCCAGGTAGACGTCGTCGCTGTCCGGCGGCAGGGTGAGGCAAGTGTGGACCACCTCGCACTGCGCGGCCACCTCCTTGGGCGAGGCGGCGCCGGTGCCGCCCGCCTTCACGAAGGCCTCCTGCTTGCCCTTGCTGCGGTTGTGCCCCACGACCTGGTGGCTGGCCTTGAGCAGCCGGTCCGCCATGGGCCTGCCCATATTGCCAAGTCCAATGTACCCAAGTTTCATGCGCATGCCTCCATCATTATCCGAGTTTGACGCCTACCAGGTCTTCAAGGGGCCGCACCAGCGTCGCCATGTCCTCCTCGCCGTAGCCGGCGATCATGGCCTCGTGGAAAACCTCGCGGGCCATGCGGCCCATGAGGATGCGCACGCCCACCTCGTCGGCGACGGCCTGGGCGGCATCGAGGTCTTTGTAGAGGCGGAACATGGGATACCGACGCTGGAAGTTGCGCTGCACCATGCGCGGCGCGTGGTTGGCCATCTGATAGCTGGAGCTTGACGAGTTCTTGAAGATTTCGAGGGCGAGCTTGGGGTCGACGCCGGCCTTGGCCGCCAGCACCATCCCTTCCACGACGCCCGCCATGTTGATGGAAACCATCATATTATTCGCCATCTTCACGGCGCAGCCGCTGCCCGTGGGGCCGCAGTAGTAGATGCTTTTGCCCATCGCCTCCAGGAGCGGCTTCACTTTCCGGAAGACCGCCTCGTCACCGCCGACCATGATGGAAATGGTGCCCGCCGCTGCCGCCGCATCGCCGCCGCTGATAGGAGCATCGAGGAAGTGGACACCCTTCTCCTTCGCTGCCTTGGCCATCCGCTTCGCCTGGGCGATGGGGATGCTGCTGTGCTCCACGAAGATGTGGCCGGACCGGGCATGGGTGATGAGGCCGTTCGGCCCCAGGTAGACGTCGTCGCTGTCCGGCGGCATGCTGAGGCAGGTGTGGACGATGTCACATTGCGCGGCCACCTCCCTGGGCGACGCCGCGCCGATGCCGCCCTCCTTGACGAAGGCGTCCAGCTTGCCCCGGCTGCGGTTGTAGGCCACCACCTGGTGGCCCGCCTTCAACAGGCAGCGGGCCATGCCGCCGCCCATGCTGCCCAGCCCTATGTACCCGACCTTCATGCCTAACCCTCCGCCAAGAATGCCCACGCATCGTACCACATCAGGCAAGCCGGAGGCGCTACACCAACCGCTTTGAATACCCTGGGGATGCCTCTTTCTCGAAACAAGTTCGCTTAGTATGTGGGCAAGGCTTCGGTCCTATTCAACCGCACTCTGAGGTATTTGGAAGCGGGCACCCGTCACATTTTTGATTAGGCAACTGATCTGATGAAACCAGTGGTCGCGTAGGAAGGGCTAAGGAGAACCTCCTGGGAATGTCCGTTCGAACCAATCCATAGCCGTATTCAACCAATGGGAGAAGTTACTCCCCTCAAGGCCAATGGCAAGGATAACGAATCCGATGATAACCAAACCGACTATTAGTAGGTCTTTAGCCGTATACCTGTGGTCTTGGTGGTCTGTCACAGATGTGCCTCCTATGTAGGTCTTGACCCTCCCTGGGCAGCCTTTTGAGCTTTGGAAGGTAGCAAGCTTCAAAAGACCGAACTTTGGGGTCAGCGGATCGTTCAGTATCCCAAAGCTCGAAAGCGAGGTCGCTTCTAGCAGGCTCTCCGTTCAACTGCCCCAGTCCCCAAACAAGATTGTCAAGAGCGGCGCGAAGCTGATAGACGCCTTCGCCTACAACCACTCGCATCGGGATAGGAGGTTGTTCCCTAACTTTAAAAACAAAGCGGAGATGTTTAAAGTTTGAGTGCGGTTCTACCTCGGTAACCACACTGTACGGTTTGGTTGCCAGAAAAGCGTCACACAGTGTTTTGAACTCTTGAATGTGCTCCCACGCGCGGTTGACCCTCTCACGTGCGAGTTTAACGTAATCAGTCACGTAAGCCCCCTCTTACGAGCAAACCGAAGAGTCCGGAAACATCCAATTGGCAAGGTGGCAAAGGCCTCCAAGCGCCGGGTACCTTCAGCAAGTCCACTCTATAGCTAAGGGGCTGCCCTTGCAAGAGAGGGATTGAAAGGGGTCTCCCAGGACAACCGCACCGAGCTATCCGAAGCGACCGGTGATGTAGTCTTCTGTGCGCTTGTCCTTGGGCCTAGTGAAGAGCTGCTCGGTCATGTCGTACTCGATGAGCTCGCCGGCGCGGTTGGCGTTCATCAGGAGGAACGCGGTCATATCGGACACGCGGGAAGCCTGCTGCATGTTGTGGGTGACGATGACGATACTCACCCGGGTGACGAGGTCGCGCATGAGGTCTTCGATGGCCAGGGTGGCGATGGGATCGAGGGCGGAGCAGGGCTCGTCCATGAGCATCACGGAGGGGCTGACCGCCAGCGCCCGGGCGATGCACAGGCGCTGCTGCTGGCCGCCGGACAGTTCCAGGGCGCTCTTGTGCAAGCGATCCTTCACCTCGTCCCACAGGGCAGCCTTGCGCAAGGTCCGCTCCACCAGTTCGTCCATGTTGCCCTTGTAGCCGTTGATTCGGGCGCCCCAGGCCACGTTCTGGTAGACCGACTTGGGGAAGGGATTGGGCTTCTGGAACACCATGCCGATGTGACGGCGCACCACGATGGGGTCCACCGCTGGACCGTAGATGTCGTGCCCATCGACGAAGACTCGGCCTTCGATCCTGGCGTCGGGTATCAGGTCGTTCATGCGGTTGAAACAGCGGATGAAGGTGCTCTTGCCGCAGCCGGACGGTCCGATGACCGCCGTGATCTTGTTGCGGGGGATGTCCATGCTGATGTTATTGAGGGCCTGGGCCTTGGTATAGAACACGGAGAGGCCGCGTACGCTGATAGCAATGTCCTTTTTGGTTGGAGGCGTGGATGCAGGTTGAAGCGGCGTCTCCGCCGTCCCCTTCTTCGATTCAATCACCGTTCACAACCTCCTCTTCTGGAAACGGTACCGCAGGTAGATGGCGACGGCATTCATCAGCAAGAGCAGGACCAGCAGAACGATGATGCCCGCCGCCGCCGCCGTATGGAATCCCGCTTGAGGCCGGGAGACCCAGTTGAAGATCTGGATGGGCAGGGCCGTGAAAGGACTCTGAAAGCCGGACCAGTCCCACTCCGGCAGGAAGGCGACGTAGGTCAGGGCGCCGATGGTAATGAGGGGCGCCGTCTCGCCGATGGCACGGGAGAGGGCCAGGATGGTGCCGGTGAGGGTGCCGGGCATGGACAGGGGAAGAATATGGTCGCGGATGACCTGGAGCTTGGTGGCTCCCAGGGCCATGGCGGCCTGGCGCTGGCTGTTGGGCACGGTGCGGATCGCCTCGCGAGTGGCGATGATGACGATGGGCAGCACCAGCAGGCTCATGGTCATGGCCCCGGCCAGCACGCTCCGCCCTCCCGTCAGCGGCTGAGCGACGCGGACGAACAGCTCCAGGCCGAGCAGACCATAAATAATGGAG
>JACPQI010000050.1 GCA_016190545.1 Chloroflexota bacterium | reverse complement strand
GTTTATTGGCTGTTATCTTTATGCTTGGCGCAAACCTCTATGCCGAGTTGCTTTGGTAGGTTAGTTTCGGAGCTGCTGTGGCTTTTTGGGCGCAGTTTATGTGGCAGGCGATTCTTTGGTTTGCCGGTTCTGTAGTTGCTTTTTTGTGGGTCTGGATTTTCGGGCTTCGGCGGCTTCGCAAAACCTTCAAACCCGCGTTCACGTGCGAACTCGAGCAACTCTGGCTGAGATAGGGTGATTCCTTCTCGCTGGAGTTCGTCCCGCCTCTTGGCAGCGCTGACCTCCTGCCGCCGCCGCGCGTTCTTGACAACGTAGTGAAAGTCCCCAGAATGCGGGCTCCGGGCTGGTGTGACGATAATTGTTCGATTTTCTTGAACCGAATATTCACTGCCGTAAGAACCAAGGACTTCTTTTACAGCAGCGACGATGGCCTCACTCACTCGGTCAACCTGCACTGTCACTCGGTTTTCTTCTGCAGTGATATCTTTTATATGATGGTTGCACAATATGTTAGCGGCCCTTTGCACTAGAGCGTCCCCTTTTTCTTTGCCTAAGCCTAGGGCATAACGGTCTAGAAGCACAATCTGCTCTAGTGTTGTGAAGCCCATCGCCTCAAGTTTCTTGCGGTCGCTAGGCCCTACGCCTAATAGCCCGAGGTCGTCTGCCATGGCCGCGCCCCCTCTCTCGCGTACCGCTCGACTCAGCCACTGTGTATCTTACGTCTTCAGGGGACACTGCGCCAATCGCCTTAAGCGCCAGCGCTGCTGCTTTACGAACGTCAGGACAGGTGTCCCTCGCCAGTATGGCCTGCAGGGAGTCTCTTGCCTGTGTGGCTTTTAAGGCCTTCAAGCTGTTCACCACCGCATGACGCACGGTACATTGGGTATGGCCCAGAGCCTCAACGAGCGCCTTCTCTGATTCTGCGCAGCTAAGCTTTCCAAGTGCCCGGGCAACTTCCTCTGCGGTGTCGGTGTCGGTTTTCTGTTCCCGGAGGAGCTTGCCCAGTCTGGGAACCGCCTGCCTGTCACCCAGGATGGCCAGACTCCATACGGCCGAGGATCGAACAGAGGGGTCCGAGTCTGCTAAGGACTGAGTGAACAGTTCGAACAAATCGGGGTCCCGTAATCTCCCAAGAAGATCAAACACTTCTGAACGGCTAAGGTCTTTGGTCCACGTACGGCTCTTTGCGGCCTTGAGCAGTTCTTCTCTTATAGCCGGGTCACTTCGTGCTTTCTCGGTGTCCTTCCAGTCGCGTCTTGCTCGCCCTGTGTAGTGGAACAGCCGCTTATGCTTATTATCGTGGGATTCTCGCTCTAGGTCGTCCATTATCTTCAAGAGGTCCATTGAGAACACTCCCCTGACTCTCCGCTATCGCGTGAGGGTATGGTACCTTCCCAGCGCCGTGAGCGGGAAGTAGATGCGGTAGAGGTGGTAGTTGATCATGAAGTCGCGGGGGAAGCCGGTGCCGGTGAAGTACGGCTCGTCCCACGCCCCGTCCTCGCGCTGGGTGCGCAGGAGGTAGGCGACGCCGCGCTGTGCGGCCTCGCTGGCGGCCTCGCTGGCGGCCAGCAGCGCCATCAGCGCCCAGGCGGTCTGTGAGGCGGTGCTCGGCCCCCGGCCCGCCATAGCCGGGTCGCTGTAGCTCAGGATGTCCTCGCCCCAGCCGCCGTCGGCGTTCTGGCGCTCGACCAGCCAGCGGACGGCCGTGCGGACGTAGGGCTGGCCCATGTCCTCGCCGATGGCCTGGAGGGCGGGCAGGACGGCGCCCAGGCCGTAGATGTAATTGACGCCCCAGCGCCCCCACCACGACCCGTCCGGCTGCTGGGTGCGCCTGAGGTAGCGCAGGCCCCGGGCGGCGCGCTTGAAGCGCCGGTCGTAGCCCAGAAGGCCGAGAATCTCCAGGCAGTGGGCGCTCACGTCCTCCGTGGGCGGGTCGATGATCTCGCCGAAGTCGCAGAAGGGGATTTTGATGACGGCGCGCCGGGTGTTGTTGAGGTCGAAGGAACCCCAGCCGCCGTCGCGGCTCTGCATGCTGAGCAGCCACTGGAGGCCGAGGTCGATGGCCGTGCGTCTGCGCTGCTCGTCCGGCAGCCGCAGCTTGTGGAGGGCGATGAGGACCTCGGCGGTGTCGTCGGTGTCCGGATAGAGGTCGTTCTCGAACTCGAAGGCCCAGCCGCCGGGCTTGCCCTTCTTGTTCTTGACCTGCCAGTCGCCGCCGGTAAGGACCTGCTCCTTCACCAGCCACTCGCCCGCCTTGGCCAGCGCCGGGTGGTCGGGCGGCAGGCCGGAATCGGCCAGGGCGATGGCGGCGAGACAGGTGTCCCACACGGGCGAGAGGCAGGACTGGGTGCGCAGCGTATCGCCCTCCTCGATGGTGAAGCTCTTGAAG
>JACPQI010000044.1 GCA_016190545.1 Chloroflexota bacterium | reverse complement strand
GCCTGGACGCTGGCCATGATGCTCCGGAACTTCTGGACGAAGCCGTCCAGCTTTGCCGAGACGTCGTCCTGCTTGCAGTTGCCGTTCTGGTTCCGCCAGCTTGTGTAGTCATTGGAGAAAGCGTCCCAGTCGCGCGTGAGCGTGGCGAACGTGTCGTTGAACGCGCCCAGCTCTTCCTGGCGTTCGGAAGCGAGGCGCTGCTCCAACTGGGTGAGGGCGTCCACGGCGGCGCGCCGCTCGGTCATTGCGATACGCCGCTGCCGCTCGAACGTCTCAAACAGGGATGGATCGTCCGGCTTGAATCTGTCCCGCAGGCTCACCAGGGCGCCGGTCTCCCTGTCTCCCGCACGGATGAAGGCCTCCGCGGCGGGGACGACGACAGGCTGCCGGGGGAGGGCCTGCAGCCGAGCGAACACGGCCTGGAAGCGCTGGGTGAACGCCTGAAGGTCCGCGGCAGTCTGGGAAACGGCCCTGCTCGCCTCCCGTCCGCGCCATGCGTCCCAGTCGTTGTGGAAGGCATCCCAGCTTGATGCCACGCCATCCCAGTTCGCGCTGAACTGGGCCATGGTAGCCTGTTGGTCCGCTATCTTCACGGTCTTGAGCCGTGCGGCTTGGTCTATGACTCCACGGCGCGACTGCTGGAAGCTCTGGAGGTCCTGCTCGTACACGGTGAAGACGCCCTGATCGCCCGGCCTCCACGAGTCGCGAAGCTGCTGCAGCGCCTGGTCCTGCTGGTTCGCCACATCGGTAAGCGCGTCCACCACGGGCCGCGTCTGGGATGTCCGGTTGAGGCGGGCGGCCCGGTCACGTAGTCCATCGAACCGGGTGACCCAGTCCCGCAGGTCCCGGGTCATGGAGGTTGCGCTGCAACTGGTCTCCGATACACGCCACGCCTGGTAGTCCTTGCGGAAGGAGTCCCACTGCTGCGAGACGCCCTGGTGGGACGTCGCGAAGGAGCCGACAAGCTGGCGGCTGTTGTCGGGCGTGGGCGTGGGCTGAGGGGGCAACACCACGGGTGCGGGAGTGGCGGGCGGCTGCGCCGGTCCGGGCGGCACGGGCGTGGCCGCGGACTCCGGCTGACGTGCTCGAGTGACGGGCTCGGACATGCGCGTCCCAAGCACTCCGCCGGCCACCCCGATGGCCAGGACGAGGGCAAGGACGACGATCGTGAACCCGAATTTGCTCATGGTGGGAATCCTCCCCTCGTCTTATCTTCCGCCTGACGGCGTCGGCGTGGGCGTCGGCGTCTGGGTCGGTGGCGGCGCTGGAGTCGGCGTCGGTACCGCCGTCGGCGAGGGCGGCGGCGATGGCGGCGCGGGAGTCGGCTTGCGCGCTGGCAGCGGCGTCGGTGTCGGGGTCAGCCGCGGCGTCGGCGTCGGCGCCGGAACGCTGATGATGGAGAGGGAGTCGCTCACGAGATGCCGTCGGAAGTTCCCGCTGCGCATCTGCTCCACGGCGTCTCGAAGGCTGACCTCGTTCTCCGCCATGACCAGGACCACGTAGCGTCCCGCGGACGACGTCAGCGCGAAAAGCTGCGTGCCTGTCCTGTTCAGATCGGCGGTGAACGGGGTGCGCACTGTGCCGCTCACGGTGACGCGATGCTCTCTCAGGTATTGCTCCACTTTTCCCGCGTTGCTCCACAGGGCCAGGATGACGGTGTTACGCAAGGGGTCTTCATCCGTCCGGATGCTCACCGTTCTGCCTGACCCCGACAGGATTTCCTTCATGCTGCTGGCCGCGGTCACCAGCGCGGGCTGTGTGGCGACGACGTCCACGGCGTCCCGGAAGAGGCCTGGGAAATCCGCCAGGACGAACGTGCGCTCGGAGGTAGTCAGGTAGTCCGCCAGATTGGACATGAACAGGCCGTTGTCGGCGTTGGCGTTGAAGGGGTCGGTCATGAAGGTCAGGTCGCTGAGCACGATGACGCGTCCCTGGGCGGCCTCCGCCGCCACGGCGAAGGGGCTGGGGCCGCGCTCTACCATGGAGGACACGGTGTTCTGGTCGCCGAAGACAAGGCCTCCCGATGGCGCGCGCAGCGACGAGCTGGTGTAAAAGATGACCTGTCGCAGCCCGCGGGTCAGAGGGCTGGAGCGGAAGTTGCGAAAGATGACGTTCTTGAAGTTGGCGTCGTGCTCTTTGGTATTGTACAGGTAGTCATCCTCCACGGTGATGCCAAAAGCGCTGGAGAGGATGTTAACGTTGTTTGGCCTTGTGGGGTCCGCCACCAGAAGCACCTTGCCGCCGCGTCCCACGAAGTCCCGTACCGCCTGGACCTCCGATGGCGAAAACGCCGCCATCGGGACGACGGACAGAAACGCGTCCGCGCCGCGCAGTCGAGCGGCCAGCGTCTGGCTGCGGTCGTCGCCGACGCTGCGCGCCCATTCCACTGTGAAGCCACGGGCAGTGAAGCGGTTCAGGAAGGCGCTGAGTTCGCTCTCAAACACTGTATTGGCGTGGACCCCGTCCACGAGCAGGACGCCGCGCCGGGGTGTGACCGGCGCCTCCGCCGCCGCGCGAGAAACGAAGCTGGGGACGGTCAGGTCCAGCACCTGCGGGGTCCTGGCCGTGGAAACATAGGGGCCCCGGTAGAACACAATGGCCAGGCTGAGGAATGTCAGGACGCCTACGAGAAGGAAGATAACAAGTCTTTTCATGGCGTCCTACTTGGTGGGTTCAACATAGAGATAGTAAAAGCGGTGGTAGCGGCTCTGTTCGCCGAGCGGCGCCGTCGTTGCGCCCACGGACGCGGACGCCGCCGTCTGCGGATGCGGCGGCCTGGACAACGAAAAATAGGTCTGTCCCCGGGACTTGCTGTACTCCTGGATAACGTCAACCCTCCCGTAGTTGCGAAGGCCCGCCAGCTCCGCTGCCTTGACGACAGCGTCGTCCGGAGTCCCGAGCGCGTCCACGATTCCCAGCCGGGCGGCGTCAATCCCCAGGTGAATACGTCCGTCGGCAAGCTCCTCGGGGGTCAGCTTAAGACGGTCGCCGCGCTGCGTGTAGACAATACGCACGAAAGCGTTCTTCAGCACCTCCAGCATGCTCACGTACTGCTCGCGTGTGCCGCCGGTGAGCTTGAAAGGCCCCGTCGCCACGATCTGCTCGTCCGGCGAGGGTTCGCCGGGCAGGGCGATGATGACGCCTACGTTGCCCACGAAGGAAGATGGCCCGGCGTAGATGTAGTCGCCCGCGGAGGCCATCATGTACCCGCCGCTGGCGGCGATCCACCCGACGGAGATTACCACGGGCCCGGACTCGCGAATACGCAGGATATCCTGGTAGAGTTGCTCGCTAGCCGCCGCGGAGCCGCCGGGGCTGGTGATTTCGATTGCCAGCGCCTTGATGCGCCTGTCCCTCTCTGCGAACCTCAGCACGTCCTCAATTTGCGCCGTGCTGTAGTCGTCAATCTCGAAGTAGGGAAGGCGGACGATGCCCACGTACGGTCTGCCCGGCGCGACGTAGTAGAAGACCAGGGCGGCGGCAATGATGCCGAGCACCACCGCGGCGCCGTACGCGACAGGCCCCTGCGCAATGCTGCGCCCGAGTATTCGCAACCTGTCCCGCATTGGCATAATGAGGACTCCGTTGTTTCTTGCGAAGGTAGGTAGTTTGCATCATGATATGCCGTTCCCACTTAATCGTCAAGCAAGGCGTATGGAAGGTAGTGTCTCAATTTGACGTGGTAGGGATAGGGGCTTTATCCGTCACATCGGCGGAAGCCGGTGTCCAGAAACAGGCGAGCAGGAGACACCCTCTGGATTCCGGCCCCGTATCGGGTACGGGGCAAGCTCTTCGCCGGAATGACGTGGACATAACTGACACACTACCCAAGGGGCGAAGGCGCGCGGCCCGTGATGAACGGGAAGAAGGACTCCCCAATGGCCCTGGGGAGTCCTTCTTCCGTCCGGAACCGCTGGCGACAGGCCAGGTTCTGCTGACATTCCCGCTCATGGTTCGACAGGCTC
>JACPQI010000043.1 GCA_016190545.1 Chloroflexota bacterium | reverse complement strand
TGGAAGCCGTCTGCGCCCACCCGCTCGAAGTAGGTCTTGGGCAGGACTGCGCCCTCAGGCCCCTCGATGGGTGCCACGAAGTAGTTGGCCAGCGGGAGCGGGGTCTTGAGGTTGACGCGGGCCGTGGTGGGAGAGACCACATCCACCTTGGGATCCACGCCCCGCCACAAGCCGACATTGGTGCTGTTGGCGCCGGGCCGAGGCAGCCGCTCCAGGCTGAATTTCACGTCCTCGGCTGTCACCGCAGTGCCGTCATGGAACCGCATGCCGGAGCGGAGGGTGAATGTCCAAGTCTTGCCGTCCGTGCTCATCTCCCACTTCTCGGCGACGCCGGGGACCAGGTCTCCGTTGGCGCCCTGCCAGACCAGCCAGTCATAGATAGGAGCGCCATGAATGCCGAAGTTGCTGATGCGCTCCGCCGAGGGGTCCATGCTCTCAAAACCGAAGGAGGACACCGCCACGCGCAGGGTGCCGGACGGTCCGGTCGGCGCGGCGGTGGCCGGGACTCGCGTGGCTGTGGGTTGAGGCGCCGTGGTTGGCGTTGGTCGGGGCGCGGCCGTGGGTTGCGCCGCCGGCGTGGCGGTAGGCCGAGGCGCTGTAGTGGCTGTGGGCTGGGGTGCCGTGGTCGGCCGTGGCGCTGGCGTTACCTCCTCACCACCACCGCAGGCAGCAGCAAAGAGCGCCGTCCCCATAGCCAGTCCCACCACGGCAAGGAATCTTCGTCTGTTCATCTCTCCTCCCTTCCGTCGTCTTATCTCACGCGTGTCTTTGAACTACTCAGTGGTATGTCAAGAAAAGAAACCGTCCAAGTCTAACGGAAGCGGCTTGCTGGCGTCAATGCCGAATCTGGGCTTGTCAGGCGGATGGAACGCGCAGCTTGTCTTGCCCAGCGACAGGAGCGCGCTGCGAGCGCGGTCTTCTCGCCTGAGTGGGGAGGGTGAGAAGCTACCCTCCCCACTCAGGACGGACGGTCTACTTCTTGCGCACCGTTTCCAGTGACATGCCGATGCCGGCTGAAGGAATAGGTGTCCAGCCTGCGATGGTGTTGCCGGCACCGATAATGGCAGGGGCTGTCGCAAGGCCAACTTGAGTCTTGAAGTCGTGGAACGCTTGTACGATCTCCCGAATAAGACGTTGGCGCTCCGCCGGGTCCACCGCCTTGCGCAGGCTGTCGATCAGCGCGTCAGCCTGGGGCTGAAGCTGGACGACGCCGCGCCCTTCCGCCAGGGCGAAGAAGTTGATGAGGGGCGTCGGCGGGACTACGACGGGCGGGATGAAGGTAGTGCCCATGAGTCGGTCCTGGTTAGGGCGCACACGGTAGAAACCGGCGAGAGTGCCGTAGTCCATGGTGGTGATCTTGGGGTTCACGCCCACCGACTGCCAGTAAGCCGCGACGGCTTCCCATATCCGGGGGATGTAGGGAGCGGTGGCGTGGGTGGCGCTCAGGATTTCAATTTCGAAGCCGCGAGGGTATCCGGCCTGCTGGATGAGCTGGCGGGCCCGCGCGGGATCGGGCCGCTCCGGTTGCCAGGAGGCGTCGTAGCCCTCAATACCGGGGATCACGTAGGGGCGAGCAGGTAGTTCAGCCAGGCCGCCCATGATGGTGTCGATGATCTCCTGCCGGTTGACGGCCAGGGCCAAGGCCTGCCGAACCTCCAGCTTTGAGGTAGGATGTTCGCTCCAGCGTGGATGGGCGGCGCCGGAGATGGCCATGATAAGGTTGGTGATGCGCGGGATCTGGAAGACCTGGAGGTTGGAACCTCGGACCAGGCTGACACTTTCGAAGGTCATGCCGACCATGTCCGCTGTACCCGTCCGCAGCGTAGCGATGCGCGTGCTCTCTTCAGGGACGAGACGGATTTCCAGATCCTTGAATGCGGGGGTAGGACGGAATGGGTGGCGAGCAGTATTGGCCTCAAAGTGAAAAGCGACGCCCCGGTCATGGCGCACAAACTTCCACGGGCCAGACCCAACGGGCTTCTGGAAGAAAGTGGCTTCTCCCTGCTGCTCAACGACGGCTTTGGGCAGGAAGGCTCCATCGGATGAGCCACGCAGCGAGGCAAAGAACTTCAGGTCCGGCCACGGGGCCTTTGCCGTGATTTTGACCGTTCGCTCATTCACCGCTTCCACGGTGTCCAGGCTCGAGCGCCACTGGGCGGCATAGGTGCTGCGCGCAGTCGCGGGGATGGCGCGCTCGACACTGAACTTGAAGTCGGCGGCGGTGACAGGTTGGCTGTTGTGGAACTGCATCTGCCGCAATGAGAAGGTCCAGGTCTTGCCATCAGGCGACATCTCCCAGCGCTCGGCGACCCCCGGCGCAACGTTGCCGTCCTTGTCGGCCCACAGCAGGTAGTCGTATATAGAACCTTGGTACGTCTGGGTTTCCGGGATCTGCTCATTGACCGGGTCTAGGGACTCGAAGCCGGAGATGGCGACAGCTACGGTTAGCTTCCCTGTCGGTCCAGCAGGCACAGGCGTGGCGGTAGGCTGGGGCCTGGATGTGGCCGTTGGCTGCGGCGCTGCGGTCGGTGCCGGTGTGGGCGTCGCCTTCTCGCCGCCACCGCAAGCAGCAAAAAGCACCGCGACAATGGCCGCGACTGTGAGCCCAAGAACGGACTGCTTCCGTGCTCTCATCGTACCCCCTTATTCGAAAATCTGTGCCAAGACTGACCGTCAGACCACGGACCGGAGAAGAAATGATGATGATTAGTATGGAAAACGGCCCCAGTGTAACGGCTTTTGGCAAGCGTGTCAAGCAGCACTAACAACATAGGTATTGTTGCTATGGAAGGCGTGGGGCTACTTCCTGTTCCCACAAGGCGAGGAACTGTTTCAGGTCGGAGCCCATGGGGCGGATGAGCAGGCGGTCGGCCCCGTCCGCTTGCGCTCGTTTGATCTGGGACGCCACATCTTCGGGTGTGCCCGCCAGGGTGAAGCGCTCCAGCAAGTAGGGCGCCAGGCCCAGCGTTTGAATGGCCCGTGCGTTGGCGCCCCCAATGCGGTTGTGGTCGCGGTAATCGTAGCCGGCGATATACCTGCGCATAGGCTCCATGAGGTGGGACGGCAGCAGCTTTTTCTCCGGTTCTATACGGAACACGCTCTTGGCGATGCCAGCCGCGCCTGCCAGCACCGCATCGAGGGCCTTCTGCCTGTCGTGGTCGATGCCGCAGCGGACCATCCACCACACCGGCAGCGGCGCAGATGGAGGCGTCGCTCGCTCTTTAACGCCCTGAGCGATGTAGTCCTTGGCGGCGACGATGGCCTCGCCGGAGGTGCCGACGGCGGTGACGACCATGTCCGCCATCTTACCGGCCTGCCGCAACGTCAGGGGGCCACCGCCTACCATGAGCAGCGGCAGCTTGTTCCGCGCCCAGGGCAAGCGGGCCACGCGCCCCTGGTATGTGGTCTCCTTGCCCTGGGCCAGGGAGAGGACGGCCTGGGCATACTCCACCATCTCGGTAGTGGAGACGGTCTGGTAGCCCAGATTGAAGGCGGCGCCTTCGCCGCGACCAATGCCAAAGAAGACCCTGCCACCGGACAGTTCGTGCAGGCTGGAGAGGCCCGAGGCCGTGGGCCCCGGATGACGCCCCACGGGGCAGGTGACGATGGGTCCGAAGTGAACGTTCTTGGTAGTGACGGCCACCAGCGTGAGGCTCACATAGAGCTCCCGGTACTCGGCGGCGTAGCCGTCCGGCACACCGATCATGCTGAAGCCGGCGCTCTCCGCCTGGCGGATGAGGCTGCTGTAGATGGAGAGGTCTGTGGGAATGAAGGTGATGCCGTACTCCATAGCCGTCTCCTCTTTCAGGACGTTCCCTGCCCGTGGAAGGGTGACGGGAGCACTGTGCGCTCCTTCAGAGCCATAGTGCTCACCACGATACTCGCGTCGGCATCGTCCTCGTCGGTCTCCTTGCGATAGGGTGCGGCTGGATTATACGCCCATTCCATAGCCGCATTGGGCGAGGCCCGCACCGCCCGGCGCTGGCTAGGAGCGAGGAAGGCCCAGGCCGCGCGTGGCGATGATATTGCGCTGGATCTCCGGGGTGCCTCCGCCGGCGCGGCAACCGGTTCGCAGGTAGGCCCAGTTGAAGAGGCCCTTGAGAGGCGCCTGCGGCGCACCCAGATTGAGTTGAGAGCGGAGGCCCAGGATTTCGACGGCGCGGACGGCCAGGCGGGCCACCGCATCGTAGGTGAAGTTCTTGGAGATGGAGGACTCGGTCTCGGGCACTGCGCCCTGGTCCTGGAGCCAAAGGACGCGGTATGACAGCAACCGCCCGATCTCCAGCTCAATGGCCGATTCAGCCAGGCGGTGCCGCACGAGGGGGTTGTCGACGAGCCGCCTGCCGTTGACCGCAGTGGTCTTACAATAAGCAACGAGCTCTTGCAGGTTGCGCAGAGCTTCGGCGGCACCGGAGATGTTGGCGCGCTCGTAGTTGAGGGTAGTCATAGCCACGTACCAGCCGTTATTGAGCTGGCCGAGGAGGGAGTCTTTCGAGAGGCGGACGTTATCGAAGAAGACGGTGTTGAAGCCGTGTCCGCCGTCCATCTGGCGGATAGGCTCCACCCGGATGCCCGGCGTCTTCATACTGAACAGGAAGTAAGAGATGCCCTTGTGTTTGGGCGCGTGGGGATCAGTGCGGGCCAAGAGGTGCATCCAGTCGGCGACGTGCCCGCCTGAGGTCCATATTTTCTGGCCGTTGACCAGGAAGTGGTCGCCGTTGTCCTCGGCGCGGGTCTGGAGGGAGGCGAGGTCGGAGCCGGCGTTGGGCTCGCTGAAGCACTGACACCAGATGGTCTCGGCG
>JACPQI010000042.1 GCA_016190545.1 Chloroflexota bacterium | reverse complement strand
GTCTACAAGCTGAGCGACGACATCGCAATCGTCCAGAGCGTTGACTTCTTTCCTCCGATTGTCGATGACCCCTATCTTTATGGCTCTATCGCCGCCGCCAACGCCCTCAGCGATATCTACGCCAAAGGAGCAAAGCCTTTCCTAGCGCTGAACCTGGTGGCCTTCCCCGCGAAACTGCCGAAGGACATCCTGGGCCGCATTCTCGCGGGCGGCGCGGCGAAGGCCGCCGAGGCCGGCGTGGTCGTCGCGGGCGGCCACTCTATCGATGACGACGAGCCGAAGTATGGCATGGCCGTCACTGGGGTCATCAAGCCGGGGAAACAGGTCACCAACGCCGCCGCCAAGCCGGGGGACGTGCTCATCCTCACCAAGCCGCTGGGGCTGGGTATTATCACCACCGCCGCAAAGCAGGGCACGTGCCCTTCGTCTGTCCTGGACGAGGCGGTCCAGGTGATGCTGCGCCTGAACAAGGAAGCGTCCGAGGTCATGATGGCCCTCGGCGTCAACGCCTGCACGGACATCACCGGTTTCGGCCTGCTAGGCCATCTGCATGAGGTGGCCCACGCCAGCGGCCTGGATGTCCAGGTCGACTATAATGCCCTGCCGTTTATCGAGGGCGTCCACGCCCTGGCCGAGCTGGGAGCCGTCCCCGGCGGCACGCGGCGTAACATGGAAGCCCTGGAGGACTTAGCCGTCCTGGCGGAGGGCCTGCCGGACATCGCCCCTGCGCTCCTGTTCGACCCGCAGACATCGGGCGGCCTGCTCATGACCACGCCGCCCGCAAAAACGCCAGCGCTCATGAAAGCCCTGCGCGCCGCTGGCGTAAGCGACGCCGTCGCCATCGGCCGCATGGCGAGCAAAGGCGAGGGCCGCATCCACGTCCTCCACGCGGGGTCGGCCAAGGCGAAGGCGTAACCATGAAGCTCCCGCGCGCCATTGTGGACGAGATGATCGCTCATGCCAAGGCTGAGTCGCCCAACGAATGCTGCGGCATCCTGGCCGGCACGAACGGTAACGTCCTCAGGCTGTACCGCACCACCAATGCGGAAGCGAGCCCTGTCAAGTACACCATCGCCTCCCGGGACCTATACCGCGTCTATCGCGAAGTGGAGGACAAGGGCTGGGAGATCATCGCCTTCTACCACTCACACACCTTCTCAGAGGCCTACCCTTCTCCCACAGACGTGCGGCTCGCCACGTGGCCGGACTCCTCCTACATCATCGTCTCCCTCCAGCACCCAGAGCATCCTGTTGCACGGTCGTTCAAGATCCAGGACGGCCACATCGCTGAGGAACCACTGGAGATAGAGCACACCTCCTGACGTTCGGCGCGCTGCTGCGTTACTAGAGGCGAACATTATGGAATATCGCCGTCCAAGGAGGCTGCCGGCATGATGACCCGCGGTCTTATATTTTTGTTTGGCTTGTTTTCCGCAGTTTCCTTGACCCTCTCCGCTTGCTGGGGAGGCTCCTCCACCTCCCAGTCACAACCGCAGGTCGTGGATGTGCGGCGCTCCATTCTGGAAGTGAGCATCAGCACTACCGGCGCCCTCTCCATGCCCAACCAATCAAGACTCACCTTCGGAAACAGTGGCACCGTGCAGCAGATCTCCGTCAAAGAAGGGGACCGTGTGCGGAAAGGCCAGGTCTTGGCCAAGCTAGACAACCTCTCCTTGGAGAGGGCGGTGGTGCAGGCGGAAAACGACCTGCGCAAGGCGCAGCAGGCCCTTCGCGATGCGCAAGACCTCATAGCCCAGGCCACACGCTTGGCCAAGTCCTCTGAGGCTGTCGCCACCGCCCGCATCAGCCTGGACCAGGCCCAGCAGGCCCTGGCCGCCTTCGAGCGAGACCAGGCCCAGCAACTGGCGCAGGCCCGGCAGGCCAAGGCCAACGCCGAGACGGCGCTCGACCAGGCCCAGCAAGCCCTGGCAAGCTTCCCCACGGACCACGCTCAGCAGGTGGCACAGGCCCAGCAAGCCAAGGCCAACGCCGAGACGGCGCTCGACCAGGCCCAGCAAGCCCTCGCCAGCTTCCCCACGGAC
>JACPQI010000045.1 GCA_016190545.1 Chloroflexota bacterium | reverse complement strand
GTCAATGCAAATGAAGCCCGACTTGGAGAACAACGACAAACTAGATGATGCCAACCCGCTTGCCGACGGTCTTGAAAATGTCCAGGGCCCGCTCCAGGTGCTCCGTGGTATGGGTCGCCATGTAGCTGGTGCGGATGAGCTCGTGGCCGGGCGCCACCGCGGGGGAGAGGATGCAGTTCGCGTACAGGCCCGCGTCGAAGAGCATGCGCCAGAACAGCATGACGCGGGAGTTGTCGCCGACTATAACCGGGATGACGGGGCTCTGGCTGTTCCCCACGTCAAAGCCCAGGGATTCCAGGCCCTCGCGCATGATCTTGACGTTTTGCCACAGCCGGACCCGGCGCTCAGGCTCTTTTTCGACGATGTCCAGCGCCGCCATGGCCGCGGCCACGCTGGCGGGAGGCAGGCTGGCGCTGAACAGCATGCTGCGGGCGTTATGCTTGATATACTCGATGGGCACCGCGTCTCCGGCGACGACGCCCCCGATGGACGCGAGCGACTTGCTGAACGTGCCCACGATGATGTCAACATCATCGTCAAGCCCGAACACTTCAACCGTTCCGCGGCCGCACGTGCCGAGAGCGCCGAGGCCGTGGGCGTCGTCAATCAGAAGGCGCGCGCCGTACTTTTTCTTGAGCCGCACCATGGCGGGGAGGTCGGCCAGGTCGCCGTCCATGCTGAAGACGCCATCCGCCACAATGAAAACGCCGCCACTGCCGTCCAGGGACTTGAGGATGCTCTCCAGGTGTCCCATGTCATTGTGCCTGTATTTGAGCACGTGGGCGGAGGAGAGCCGGCAGCCGTCAATAATGCTGGCGTGATCGCTTCTGTCTATGACGATGGTGTCGTGGCGGTCCGCCAGCGCCGAGATAGCGCCGAGGTTCGCCTGAAAGCCCGTGGTGAAGACGAGCGCGGCTTCCTTGTGCATGAACTCGGCAAGCCGGCGCTCCAGCTCTTCGTGCAGCGCCAGGGTGCCGTTGAGCAAACGAGAGCCCGTGCACCCGCTGCCGTATCTGTCAATGGCGTCCCTGGCCGCCGCTTTGACCGCAGGGTGCTGTGTGAGGCCCAGGTAATTGTTGGACCCCAGCATGAGGATGCGCCGCCCGCCAATGACAACCTCGGGGCCTGATTCCGATTCGAGCGGAATGAAGTAAGGATAAAAACCTTTTTCCTGGTGCTCGGCGATCTTGGGCATGAACTGGCGGCACTTCTCGAAGAGGTCCACCCTCATCCCTTTTGTTTTCAGTTTCATGTCGTGTTTATTCTCGCAGAGGAAGAGCCAGCCTTCGCCCCCGCCTGGACGACGGAGAGGCGCTCCCCTCGAGCTTGCGCAGCTACGTCCTCCTCAATTGCTCCGTGGGATGCGCGGCCCGTGTTTGCCGTCTTACATTAGCAGAGGCCAAAGCCAAACGCAAGTTTAGCTTTGCCTCGGCTATTTTTTCGGGGCCTGGATGAGCTTGGTCACCGCCCACGAGTCGCCGAAGGTGGGGACGAAGACAGCGTGGTACATCTCCGGCCCTCCCGCGATGACGATCATGACGTCCTCCGGACGCTTGCACGGCTTCACGACGCCGTCCACGACCTTCAATCGAGGCCAGAGACGGTCCGCGGTGCCCTCTTTCGGGACGTCGCTGAACGGCGTCCCTGTCTTATCCCAGAGGTACTTCTTCACGTCCAGCTTGGACATCCCTGCCTTGCGCGCCAGCTCGGCGTGCGCGGCGGTCAGGACGACCAGAGGCTCGCCGTCCCCCATCATGGCGTTGTTGCTCCCCAGGTAGCCCATGGAGTTGGCGACGACGCTGAGCATGGCCTGGATGGTGAACTCGTTGGCCAGGTTGTTGTTGGACGTCCCCTGCGCGCCCACCACGGTCACGGTGCTGTCCTCGCGCTTGAAGCCACGCTCGACGTGCAGCGGCTCCCAGGGGTTGGCCTCTTCCAGCTCGCCGAAGCAGAAGCTGTATTTGCCGGGGAACCCGTGGATGGCCTTGTCTCCGGTGCCCGGTTTGCCTCCGCCGATATTCAGCATGACAAGCCGGATGGCCCGCCCGATGGTGGCGTTCGCGCGCCAGCCCTGTCCCATGCAGTTGCGCTCGCAGTTCACGTCAAGCCGCTTGCGGATGGGGCCGTTAATGATCAGCGCCACGCCCACCGGATTGGTGGTGGACTGGATGCCGTCCAGGTTAAACTGCTTCTCGCTCATCGCCTCCGTGGCGGCGACGACCACGGGCATGTACTCCGGCAGGCAGCCCGCCATCACGGCGTTAACGGCGATCTTTTCAATGGAGGCCGCCCCGTAGGCCGGCGGCACCTTGGCTACTAGCTTGTCCGCGGGCAGGCCGCTGGCGTCCACCATGGCCGCCACTCTGTCCTCGGTGGGAGGTATGATGGGCAGCCCGTCCGTCCAGCCCAGGCGATAGGCCTCGGCGAACGCGGCGTCGGGCGTGGACTCCACGTCCACGGTGCGGGACTTGAAGCGAGCGGCTGGACTCACGAATGCTCCTCCTTCGGAATGTGCAAACGTCGGGCGCCGCGTTAGACCGCGGGTTTGCGCTGGGGCGCGGAGGCCAGCTTGCCCGCCACCTCGGTGAACGCCTTGTCGGCCACCGTACGCAGCTCCTCCGGCGAAAGGAAGTCCACGTTGGCAGGCAGCACGACCATCGGGAGCGAGGGCATGCCCTGCCCCTTGGCGACGTGCTGCGCCAGGTTCACGAACCGCTCGGTGACCATCGCCACCGTGGGGATACCCCTTCTCTCAAGTTCAATCGCGTCACGCACCGTCCAGGTGGTGCATGCCCCTCAGTTAGCCAGCCCGACCACCACCGCGTCCGCCTTGGTGGCCAGCTCCTGCAACTGGCTCTCGGGTGCTGCGCTGGCGGCGTTGGCATGCTCCTTGAACACGGAGTTGGCTACGTGATGGTGCTCCTTGGCTGTCTTGATGAAGTTCTCAAAGGTGGGCTTTACGCTGGGCCACATGTTGCTCAGGAATCCCAGCGTCTTCCCGTCCACTTCCCGCAGGCGCGGGGCGATGGGGATTTCGCGCTTCAGCGTGTCTGACTCGATGGGCGCCGTGGGGTCCATGATCTTCCAGGTCCCTTGTGCGGACATACCATCCTCCTGCGGTGAGTGGTTTTCTTCCATGAGATCCCTGCGCTGATTCTAGGCAAATTACGTGGCGGGCGCAAGTCCCGTGTTCGGCGGAGGGGGTCGCGCCAGCAGGATGAGCGGGATGCCGAGCAGGCTGAGCGCCATCATGGTCACCCATGCAACGGTGTACGACCCCGTCGTGTCAAACACCCAGCCGGCGTAAACGGGACCGAGCGTGCTCCCGATGGTCGTCACCATGAGGACCGCCCCGTGCAGCATCGGCAGCGCCTTCGGCCCGTAATAGTCCGCGAGCAGCTGCGGGCGCAACGGGATGGCGCCTCCGTAGGCGATGAAGCTGCTCAGCACGAAGAGCGGGATGAGTAGCGGGCCCTGGACAAAGGCCATCACCGCCAGGCCCGCCGCCGCCGACAGATTGCAGACGATGAGCAGGTAGCGTGAATCGAAGATGTCCGCCAGTCGTCCGAAGCCAATGCGGCTCAGAATGCTGGTCATCGTCAGAGCCGTGACGGCCAGGGCGGCGGTCGTGGGCGGAAAGCCCTGGTCCGTGAAGAATGGAATCACATGGACGGTGATGGAGTTGATGACCAGGGCCCATATCGTGAAGGCCGCAGCGATGAACCAGAAGGACCGGTGCCGCGCCGCCTGGCCGACGGTTGATGTCCGCTCCGTGATAACCCGCCGACCCCCTGGCCGCGTATTATCGTTGGCGGCAGCCTGCTTGGCGGTGTCCTGCCCATCACCCTCCGGGCGCAGGCCCATGTCTTCTGGCCGCTGCCGCACAACCAGCGTCAGCGGCAGGCAATACACCCACGCCGCGATCCCGATATACAGGAGAGTTCTCCGCCAGCCATACTGGCCGATGAGCAGAGGAAGAAGCGGGACGATCAGGCCGCCGGTGGCGTTGCCCGCCGCCAGGATGCCGAAGGCGAGGCCGCGTTTCTTGCGGAACCAGTTGGCGAGCACCGGGACCATGACGATGCTGAAGGTGAAGCTGAAGCCGAGCGACAGGAGGGTGAACGCGGCGTAGTAGTGCCACAGTGTCTGCATCTGGCTCAGCGCAATGAACCCGAGGCCCGTCACCGAAGCCCCGATCATCATGAGCCGCCGCGCGCCCACCTTGTTGAATAGGTATCCTACGAGCGGCGCGAACGCTTCACCGGACTCCATGCGGAACAGGGAGGCGCCGGTGGCGACCGCGGCGCGGCTCCATCCCATGTCGCTGGCGATGGGGCTGAAGAAGGCGGTGAACCCGTAGTAGAGCGTGCCGTTGGCATAGAAGGACAGAGCATTAAAGCTGGTCAGTATCCACCAGCCATAGAAGATGCCCTTGGCCCGCCGGGTAATAGGCTGAATGAAGTTCATGAACAAATGCGTCGGGGGAGGACCCCCGGCGCATTATGCGGTCTTGGAGTGCGCCCGTCAAGGCGAGCGCGTTCTAACCCAGGCCGTGTTTGCCGTGGTCGCAGAGCACGACCGCCGTCACCCAGTCTTCATCAGCCGAGGCGTGGAACTCGGCGTCGCTCAGCACGAGGCAGCCTCGCGCCAGGAGCTGCGCGACGAACTTCTCGCCCTCTCGCTTGAGCGCCTGCTCCACGTCCATGCCGTTCGACGTGAGCTCGGTCAGCGGACCGATCATCGTGCTGTGCTCTACGACCTTGATGGCGCACCCCTCTGTGAGTCCTTCGCTGCGGGCGGCGTGGCGCCGCGCTCCGCCGTCATCTATCATTATAAGTGCGGGCAGCCTGTTTGGCATGTTGTTTCAGCCACGCGCGGACGGAGCGGATGCGACGGATTTGGAGGGGCTATGCGGACGCATGCGGCGCTGGCGGACGTGCTTGATCCCCTGACAAGGGAGGGGGAGCTGTATCGCACACTGGACGGCGGGAAGGTGCAATGCCACGCGTGCGCCCACCACTGCGTCATCCCGTCAGGGAAAAGAGGCATCTGCCAGGTGCGCTACAACGCGGACGGCGCGCTGCGTGTCCCGTGGGGCTACGTGGCCGCCCTCCAGTGCGACCCCATCGAGAAGAAGCCCTTCTATCACGTTTACCCCGGCTCCTCCGCGCTGACCTTCGGGATGCTGGGCTGCGACCTCCATTGCGGCTACTGCCAGAACTGGCTGACGTCGCAGGCGCTGCGCGACCCCGTCGCGGGCGCTCTGCCCTCCGCCGTCGCGCCGGAGGAGATCGTCGCGGCGGCCAGGCGGTCCGGCGCGAAGGTCGTCGCCAGTTCCTCCAACGAGCCGCTTATATCCGCGGAATGGGCGGTCGCCATCTACCAACTCGCCAAACGCGAGGGCCTCACCACCGCCTTCATCTCCAACGGGAACGCTACCCGCGAGGTCCTGGACTACCTTCGGCCCTGGTGCGACTGCTACAAGATAGACCTCAAGTCCATGAGCGACCGCTCGTACAGGTCGCTCGGCGTGCCGCTGGACAACGTCCTGCGGGGCATTCGTATGGTGTACGAGGCGGGGTTCTGGATGGAGATCGTCACGCTGGTGGTGCCCGGCTTCAACAGCTCCGATGAGGAGATGCGCCAGGCCGCGTCGTTCATCGCCTCCGTCTCGCCCGACATCCCTTGGCACGTGACGGCGTTTTACGCGGACTACAAGATGCGTGGCAGAGAGGATACGCCTCCGGAGATGCTGATAAACGCTGCCCGCATCGGGCGAGAGGCGGGACTGCGATACGTCTACGCGGGGAACCTGCCCGGGCGCGTGGGGGAGAACGAAAGCACGGCGTGCCCCCGGTGCGAGACCGTCCTCGTGGAACGCGTGGGCTACCAGATTACGCTCAACCGTCTTAAGTCCGGGGGCCGCTGCCCCACGTGCGGCGCGGCCATCCCCGGCGTCTGGGCGGAGCGCGAAGCCGCAACTGACGATTAGGTTCTTTTGACAATCTGCATTTCCCCGCTCATGGTGAGCTTGTCGAATCCATGAGCGGGATAACAATATCACCCGCTCGCCCTTCGACAAGCTCAGGGCGAGCGGACAATGTCAACAGAGCCTAGACCCTGTGCGCCACCATCGTGCGCGCCCGTGTCGCGTTCATATGAGTGCAATGACCTGCCCGCCCAAGGCCGAGAGAATGACCACCAGCCACGGCGGCCATCTCCAGAACGCGAGGAGGGCAAAGGCCGCGAGCGCCAGCCCCAAGTC
>JACPQI010000015.1 GCA_016190545.1 Chloroflexota bacterium | reverse complement strand
GGCCAGCACCGCCCGGCGTGGGCGCGCGGGGTCGTGCCCGAGCGCCAGGCCCAGGCTGGCCGCGGCGCTGGCGGCGTAGCCGGCGATCGTCGGAATGGCCAGATTGTAAGCCACCGCTGGAGCGATGCCGGTCAGCTTGAGCAGCGCGCCGAGGATCACGTGGCCGAAGTAGTAGTAGTTCAGGTAGCCGCCGGCGAACCAGGGGTCGTAGGGCGGCATCCACGTGGAGCGGGTGACGGCGTTGAGGTAGGCGAAGTCCATGGGCTTTTCCCCGCCTCGGTAGGGGTGCCAGAGGTCGGGGTTGGCCAGCCGTAGGGCGTAGAAGCTGAAGAAGGCGACGAGGAACAGGACTTCCGCCGCCAGCACCAGCTTCCAGCGCTGGCGCAGGAAGTCCCAGAGTTCGGTGCGCCAGCGCCACAGGCACAGGCCGGAGGCCAGGGCGATGAGCAAAAGGCCGAGCAGGATGGACCCGCGCGAGAACGGCATCCAATGGAGGCTCGCCAGCAGCCAGGGGACGAAGGCCGTGAGCAGGATGCCCAGGGCTTTGATGAGCAGGTAGCCTCGGTCGGGCAGCGCCCGGAACAGGACCAGTCCAAGCGGCAACGTCAGCAGGAAGATAAGCTGCACCATGACAAGCCAGGTCAACTCCGGCACCTTGTTGAACAGGCCGTCCGGGTCGAAGATCTTGCTCCAGGTGCCGCCCTGTTGCTGTTCCCGAGCTCCCTCCGCCGCATAGGTCAGGGGCAGAGGGCCAGCGGACTGCTGCCCGAGAGGAAGGAGCTTGCGCAACTCCTCGGGGCTGAGTTGTCGCACCTTCTTGAACAGCAGCACTGTGGGATGGTCGTAGACGCTGAAGCTTTCGTCCGCGAAGCCCAGGTTGAAGGTGAGGCCGCCGGGCCGGAAGCGGTCGAAGCCGGCGGGTGTGGCCAGGCCCGGCCGAGTGAACGTGTCGTCCACAAAGCTCACTCCGAACAGGCCCGGGTAGGACGTTTCGGCGCGGAGCAGTTCAAACCCCAGGCTGCCGTCCATGAGCCGCTGGTAAAACGCGGTGGTCATTGGGTAGCGCTCAGGCAGGCGCGGAATGGTGCCGTAGAGCCGGTTGCTGAAGTGGACGGTGTAGTCGGCCTGCTGGAGCTGGGAGATAAGCTGGTTCTGCTTGAAAGGCGTGTCGTCGTTGTAGGACTCGACGATGAGCATACCGTTGGGCGCGTTGGGGTCACAGCTCCAGAAGCGGCCCACCACGCACTCGTCCCAGTGCTCGCGGGCGATGCGGGCGCCGGGCGGCACGTTCTGGTCGATCCAGCGGGCCATGGCCTGTGCCGGGTGGGGCCTGCTATAGATGCGGGTGTAAGCGACGCCATAGAAGGCGGTGGCCAAAAGGACGACTCCCGTGACCGCCAGCGCCCAGCGTGGGTTCAGGCGCGGCCGGTGGCCCGCCTTGAGCCAGTCGTAGGCGGCCACCAGCAACCGCGCGGCGAAGATGGCGAGGAAGGGCGCGATGGGCAGCATGTAGCGCAGGAACTTGACATCGAACCAGCCCGTGATGAGGAAGTAGGGCACCACCCAGGAAAGCAAGAGGATGTCCGCCCGGCGCCGATAAGCCGCCGCTGCTACGAGGCCAAAAGCGAAGCCGAGCCAGGCAAGGACACCGAGGAGCGGCCCTACGCTCCACTTTGCGAACTGGACGGCGGGGTAGAGGTAGGCGGGCGTATCGATGTACTGGCGCGTGTAGGGGTAGTCGCGGATTCGGCGCACCATCTCGCTCTGCTCATTGACGTCGCGGGCGAAGGCGCGCCAATCGATGACGGCGTAGGGCTGGGTGACGACGAAGGCGATGCCAGCCGCGCCCACCGTCATGAGCAGCCCGGCCAACGCCACCTGGAGCCGTTGCGCGTTGAACGTGACGCCTTTCGCCGTCTCGTCGGCGAAGAAGGCATAGAGTGCGTAGGCGACGAACACCGCCGCCAGCATGGGCGCGAAGCTCACCTTGGTCGCCACGCCCAGGCCCAAGGCTACCCCGGCCAGCAGAGCGCTGAGAGGGTCGCCGCGCGCCGCCACCCGGGACAGGAAGAGCATGGTGAGCACGGCAAAGAAGGTGAGGAGCACATCCGAGGCGTAGAAGTGGCTGAGTTGGATATGGAGCGCGGCGAAGGTGGTGAAGGCGGCGGCCAGCAAGCCCACCCGCCGCCCAAACAGTCGGGCGGCCAGCAGGAATACCAGCAGCATGGTGGCGGAATCGACAATGGCGTTGAGCGCGCGGCCCAGGACGGCGTAGTCGTGGAGGCTGTATGGGCCGAGCATGGGTGAGAGGACCCATGACAGGCCCTTCAAGAGATAGATCGAGAGGCTGCCATAGGGGAACCAGTGAGGGTTGAGGGGGCTTTCGACGCTGAAGAACTCGCTGAGGTTGGCGGGCTTGTGGATTTCAGAGACGCCGCGCTTCCCGGAGAACTCCGTGCCCTGCCATAAGATGGCCCGCTCGTCCGGGTGGTAGAGGGCGCCGCCGTCCCAGTTCAGACCGTACAGCCGGAGGCTGAGGGAGATGGCGAGCAGCGCCAGCAGAGCGAGCAAGACCGCGTTGCGGCGGCTGAAAGCGCTGGCGCGTTGGGAAAAGCGGCTTGCCCGAAGGACGTGCATAGGACTTATTCTAGCAGGGCAAACGCGGGATACCGGTGTAAGGGCACCTGTTCCAGACGCCTACGCCTTCTTCTCACCCACCTTGAACACCGGCTCCAGCGTCACGTCCGATTCGATGGAGTTTGAGATGAAGCACTGGTCGTGGACCTTTTCGAACAGCCCCTCGGCCTTCTCCTTATCAGCCTCGTTAGCCAAAGTAATGACGGGCGACACGGCGACTGCGGTGACCGCATAGGTGCCGTCGAGGAACTCAAGCCGGCCAACGGCCTGGCTTTCATAGGACGCCAGCTTGAGGTCGGCCCGAAAGGCCAGGGCCAGGAAGGTGAGCATGACACAGGACTCCACCGAGGCCACCAGCAACTCCTCCGGCGACCACAGGCCGGGCTGGCCGCGGAATTCCGGCGGAGTACCGACAGCGATGTCCTGTTTGCCTTCAGAGGATAGGGTGCCGCGCCGTTCGCCGTCCCAGAGCAGCCGCGTGCGGTAGGTGTAGCTCCGAGTGCGCAGGTTGGTCATCTCTCTTTCCTCTCTACGAAATTCTACGAGATAGGCCTCTCTCAAGGTTTCATTGAAGCTGCCCTGAAAAGCCTCAACCCCCTTGATCCCCCTCTTCATCCGCCTGCGGCGGACGGCGAGGGGGACAGAAAAGGAAGATCGAGGACCCCCCAGCCCCCGGCAGAGGTGGGAGAAACCCCCTCTGCACTCCCCCGTGACGAATCCGTGATGGGGCCTACAGCCCCTTCTGGGCCATGAAGGTGATGAGGTCGCCGACGCGGCAGCTATAGCCCCACTCGTTGTCATACCAGCCCAGCACCTTGACCATGCGCTTGTCGATGACCATGGTGGAGGGAGCATCGAAGATGCAGCTCGCCGGGTTGCCGATGAAGTCGCCGCTCACCAACTCCTCCTCGCAGTACTCCAGCAGTCCCTTGAGCTTGCCGCCGGCGGCGGCCTTGAAGGCGGCTTTCACTTCTTCAACGGTCACGTCCCGCTTCACGTCCGCGACCAGGTCGATGATGGAGCCGGTGGATACGGGCACGCGATAAGCCAGGCCGTGGATTTTCCCCTTGAGCTCCGGCAGCACCACGCCCACGGCCTTGGCCGCGCCGGTGGTGGTGGGGATGATGTTCATGGCGGCGGCCCGGGCCCGGCGCAGGTCCTTGTGCACCTGGTC
>JACPQI010000039.1 GCA_016190545.1 Chloroflexota bacterium | reverse complement strand
GTCAGGCCCTGGGGCTTCTTCTGGTTGAGGATGTCGCGGGGGTGGCCATCGTTGTGCTTGGCGTGGCCGGGAAGGTCGCCGTCCTTGACGAAGCCGACGAACTCGGAGGCCTTGATGGCGGCGTCCTCGCGCTCCATGACGGCCTGAAAGTGGAGCCGCTCCAGGCCGTTGTCGTTGGCGATGGCGGCCAGTTCGTGCATGAGGATGGTGCCCAGGCCCTTGGCCCGATAGGCCGGGTCGACAACGATGCGGATTTCACCGACGTGTCGTCGGGCGCCGGCCCGGCTGCGCATGAGGACGCCGTCCGCTATGACCTTGCCCTTCACCCAGGCCAGGAGCGGGAGAGCGCGGTCGTAGTCCAGCTCCTCGGCCCAACGATGAATGATCTTGGGTGAAGTGACGTCCTCCTTGAGGTAGTGTCGCTCCTCCGCCGGGACTTTGGAAAAGAACGCCAGGAGCCCGTCAGCCTCGTCCTTGGTCATGGGCTTGAGAGTGACCTTGGTGCCGTCACGGAGGGCGACTTCTTTGGGGTAGGCCGAGAGCTTGTAGATGTGAACGGGACTCATGGCTCACTCCTTCCGTTCGTTTTGGCCGGGCGTCTCTTTGGACCGAACAACCAGCACGGGATAGCCTGCGCTATTCACCACCCGGTCCGTGACGCTGCCCAGGAGCCAGCGGCCCGCTCCGGTACGCCCGTGGGTGGTCATGGCGATAAGGTTGTCCTTGAACTGTCTGGAGGTGTCGACGATGGCGTCTGCGGGCGGGCCGTGGGGGAGCAGGGTCTCGACGGACGGGGCGCCCAGCGAGCGCACCCGTTGCGCCGTCTGCTCCAGGTAGCGTGACGCCTCTTCGTCCGCCTCCCTGGCGATGTCCATGTAGGGGCCGCCCACCAGACCCACGTAGCGGTAGTAGTCGGCGGCGGCTGGGGTGACCCGTAGCAGAGTGATGGTAAGGCCCAGGGGTTTGGCCAGGGCCAGGGCATGGGGCAGCGCCTCCTCAGCCGTGGGCGAGCCGTCCAGGGGCACAATGACCCGCTTGAGGGCCACGGTCTTGGGCGAAGGCGTATGGGCCTGAGCGCGGATGATGATGAGAGGGTTGGCGGTGGCGTGCAAGACCTTGTCGGTCACGCTGCCCAAGGCCCAGCGCGTGACGCCGGAGCGGCCGTGGGTGGACAGGGCGATGAGGGTGGCCGGGTCCTTCTCCGCTTCCTGGATGATGGCGGCAGCGGGGCTACCCTCCAGCAACAGGGAAGTCACGGGAACGTCGTCGTCCTGGTAGAGCCGGTTGGCCAGGGCGCTTAGGTACTCCTCAGCCTGACGCCGGAGCCGGGCAGTGTCCTGCGCGATGCTGTAGGAGACCTCCACGAGAGCGAGCGGCAGAGGCTCCAGGACGCGCACGATTTCCATGCGGACGCGCAGCCCCTTGGCGAGAAGGCGGGCATAGGGCAGCGCCTGCTCGGCAGTCTCGGACCCGTCCAGGGCGACCAGGATCTTGCTGTACATGGTACGCACTCCCGGGTAGGCGGCGGCGCGTGACGCGCCCAGGCACCATATCGAGTGTACCACCGTTTGCCGCAGCCGCAGCCCATGCTGTGTGTTATGAGAGAACACTCCATGCTTGACGGGCATCCGCACTATTTGCTATGGTAGGCCCAGTTGACTACAAGCGGGAAAACTACAAGGAGGAGGAACCATGGCCCAAGCAAAGAAGTATCCCACCCGCACGAAGTTCTATGACCCAAGGGGACACCAGCTCTGGGACGAGGAATTAGACCGCCATAACTCAGTCCTCGTGTACACCAAAGACGCCAAGACCCGCAGCGCTCAAATCACCATCAACAACCCCACCAAGCTGAACTGCTTCGATCGGGCCGACTACTTAGAGTGGCACCGGATTATGGACGAGGTCGAGGCGGACGACGACGTCAAGTCCGTGGTGCTCCGTGGGGCCGGCCCCTGTTTCTCCACCGGCCACAACATGGCGCAGCTCGGCTTTGTGCATGGCATCCAGCGCAACCTGCCGGGCGAGCGGCACGCTCCCCAGCGTACCCGCCTGGCCACCGACCGGTTCTACTTCGCTCCGGGCGGCATCATTGACCGCTGGAGCTATCTACCGAAGTTCACCATCGTCGAAGCCAAGACCTACTGCATGGGCATCGCCATGTGGTGGATCCTGGCCTCGGACTTCGTCATCGCCTCCGACGACGCCGTCTTCGGACACCCGGCGTACCGGTGGGTGGGCGCCTCGGTGGACGGGAACCTGGGTTCGGCCATCATGCACCTGGGCCCCAAGCGGGCGCGCAAGATGACCATGCTGGGCTACTATCTGGAGGCCGAGGAGGCGCTCGCTTCCGGCATGATAACCGAGGTGGTGCCGAGGGCGCAGCTAGAGAAGCGCGTGGCTGAGTACGTCGAGGCCTGTTCGCTCCAGCCCATCGATGGCATCGCTACCACCAAGCACGCCTTCGAGGTGGCGGAGGCGGCGCTGGGCCTGAAGGTGGCCCGGACCATGGGCGCGGTCATGCACGCCATCAACAGCAACATCCGCTTCGAGCCGGACGAGTGGAGCATGTTCCGTGACCGGCGCGACCGGGGCGTCAAGGACGCCATGAAAGAGCGGGACGCCCGCTGGGAGCATATCCCAGGGTTCGGCTTCCCGTTCCGGTCCCACGAGTATTCCACGACGCGGACCTGGCAGGCGAAGCAGGACTACAAGGCCTTCGATCCTAAGAAGGTCGCCTCGAAGCAGAAGGGGCCTGCCGGGAAATAGCCCCGCTCAGCGTCCTCTTGTAGGATGAAGGGCTGACGGGTACCCGGTATTCTCACATCGACGGGGAGACGCCTCGGGTAGTGTGCGAAGTTCTGCGCATTACCCGAGGCGGTTCTTTTGTGCCGTAATCGACTGCACTTCGGCCTCGGCGCGTGAGCCGGGGGAGACGCGGGGTTAGCGTGCGGCGGCGGCGCTCGGAGCGAAGAAGGCCTGGATGTCGCCGTGCTGCTTGAGCAACTCCTGGTAGCGCGCCGCTTTGGCCGGATGGTGCGCGGTCGCCTGCTTCGTGAGTTGCTCGACAGCGGCGGCGGCGGCGAGGGTATCCTTCTGCGTCGTAAGGACGGGGACGTTGTCCTCGCGGGCGTGCTCGATGATGTAGTTGGAAGGTTGCTCGCTGTTAGTCAGGATAAGGCAGGACGTGGGCGTCTCCAGGGCGCACCAGAGGACGTCCATACGGCTGCCACGAGTGATGACGGCCTTGTCCGAGATGCGCTCAAAGTAGGGGATGGCGCTGTCCAGGGTGAAGGCGCCGATCATGAAGTGCTCAATGAGGCGGTCGGCCTGGTCCTCGTTCAGCAGATAGGAGGCGCCAAGTTGTTCAGCGATATGGCGGACGGGGACAGCCAAGAGCCTGCGGTCCTCCGGCACGACAGCCAGGACCCGCAGTCCATGGGACTTGAGGGCCGGGACCAACTCGGAATCGACGATGCGGCGGCTGATAGCGGGTATGGCGTTGAGGACGACGCCCAGGAGCCGGTTGCCGAAAGCCGCCGCCGCTTTGGTGATGTCGGCGTCGGTGACGCCTCTGCGGTAGCGGATAACGAGGACAACCTGGGCTTGCAGGGCTTCCGCAAGCTGGTTGGAGAGAGCAGGGTCGCCTGTTGTGCCTTCCACAATGACAACGCCGGCACCAGCGGCGGCGCGAGCGACGAGGTCGCGGGCTTGGGCAATGAGACCGCTATCGATGGGGGTGCCCGCGGCGCTGAGGAGAGCATCCGGCGTCTGGGTAGAACCGAGGAGGTCGTTCACGAAGGGCGCGTCCTGGTCCTTGGCGTCGCGCAGGGGCTTGCAGTAGGCGACGGCGCTGCCCTGGGCTTTGAGATGGGTGACGAGGGCAGCGCAGAGCGCGGTCTTGCCTGCCTGTTCCTCAAGCGATGTCACGTACAGCGTGGGCATGTACCCGGGCCTCCCGGAGAAGCTGTGTTCGGCGAAAAAACGCTCGGTGCATTATACCATAGGCTGTAGCTTGGCGCGGCAAGCGGGAAAAGGCGGCTCGGCAAGGGCGCGCGACGCTAGAGAACCGTGACGCTCTTGGCAAGGTTGCGCGGACGGTCTATGGGGCGCTCCAAGGCCAGGGCTGTGTAATATGCGTAGAGCTGGAGGACGACGGCGTACAAGAGCGGCGAGAACTGGGGTGAGACGACGGGTACCGGGAGGAAGGCGTCCGCCCAGGACCGAGCTTCTATCTCGTCGTCGGGTGCAATGAGAACGACCGGGGCTTCCCGCGCTTTGATTTCACGGATGGTCGTGAGCATGCGCTTGTACTCACGATCGTGGCTCAGGAGGGCGATGACGGGGCTCGCGGCATCCAGGAGGGCAAAGGGGCCGTGCTTGAGCTCGCCGGCGGCGTAGCCCTCGGCAGGGAGATAGCTGACCTCCTTGAGCTTGAGGGCGCCTTCCAGGGCGATAGGGTAGTTCAGACCACGCCCGGTGACGTAGCAGGCGCGGGCGCCGGCGTAGCGGAAGGCGGCGTCTTTGATGTGCTGGCTACGCTCTAGCACCTGTTGGACTCTGTCAGGGAGAAGACGGAGTTCGGGAATGGTCTGTTCATAAGAGTTGTCGCCGGCATGCGGCAGGCTTTCCAGGGCCAGCAGGTAGAGAAGCAGAAGCTGGGCAGTGAAGCTCTTGGTGGCCGCCACACTCATCTCCGGCCCGGCCCGCATGAGGAGAGTCCGCTGGGCGATGCGGGTGGCGCTGCTGCCCTCGACGTTGGTGACGGCGGCTGTGCGGCGGCCGTTCGCGGCGAACCAGCGCAGGGCGGCGAGGGTGTCGGCGGTCTCGCCGGACTGGGTGAGGGCGATGGCGAGAGTATCCGGCGGGACCCACTGGCCCGGCTGGAACTCGCTGGCGAGCTGGGCTCGGACCGGGAAGGCGGCGATCGGCTCAAGCAAGCGCTCGCAGAAGAGCGCGGCATGGTAGGAGGTGCCGCAGCCGAGGAGCAACATGAGGGACGGGTGCTTATCGGTCACTATGCCAAGACTGGGACGAGCGCCGTTGCCGCCCGTTAGGCTACCCAGGCACTGACGCAGGACTTTCGGCTGTTCATGGATCTCCTTGAGCATGAAGTGCGGATAGCCAGACCGCTCCACGTCCTGGGGCTGCCATTCCACCTGGTGGACAGGGACGACGCGGCGCGCGCCATCTCGCCGGATGTTGACTTCACGGGAACTCACAATACCCACATCGCCATCCTCAAGGTACATGACGCGGGAGCAATAGGGGACCAGGGCCGCTGCATCTGAGGCGATAAGCGCACTGTCCCCTCCGAGGGCGATGACGAGGGGTGACTCCTTGCGGGCAACGCCCAACTCACGGTGTTTCTGGTGCAGAGCCACCAGCGCATAGGAGCCTTCCATCCGCTCTACCGCCTGCTCCAGGGCCTGAAGCAGGTCGCCGTGGTAGTGCTTCTCGATCAAGTGGGCGATGACTTCAGAATCGGTCTCCGAGCGGAAAGCATGCCCTTCCGCAACGAGGGCGGCCTTCAGTTCCTGGAAGTTGTCCAGGTTTCCGTTGTGGACAACGGCGATGTGACCGGAGCAGTCGGTGTGAGGGTGAGCGTTGTGCTGGGAAGGCGGGCCCACAGTGGCCCAGCGGGTGTGGCCGATTCCGGCGGTCCCGTGCAGGTCGCTGAGCGTGGGCTGCAGGCGCTTGATGGTGCCCACATCCTTGCGGACCTGGATACCTCGCCCATTTGAGATAGCAAGGCCGCAGGAGTCATAGCCCCGGTACTCCAGGCGTTCCAGAGTGGCGACGAGGATGGGG
>JACPQI010000038.1 GCA_016190545.1 Chloroflexota bacterium | reverse complement strand
GCGTACAATCTCTCTCGCGGGAAGGACCGTCAACCGAGGACTTCCAACATTCTGACGACCACGACGACAACAAACACAGTGAGGAGGGCGAGGATGGGCGCATTCAAGCTCACCACAAGAAAGCGAAGGCGGGTGCGCCGTGCTTGGCGCCCAACCTCGGCGCTGCCGAGCTCCCTCACGATGAGGATGATGACCAACGCCACGATCGCCGCGACGCTGAGAAGACCGCCCGCGATCGTGGCGGCGTCGACGACAGCGGGTGCAGCCACAGGCGTGACCATGGAGTCTCCCGAGGACATTCCAATCGAGGCCCAAATATGTTCCGCTCTCGGCGGAGAGAGCACGCCCAATGTAGAACGATCGGCGACACGTCAGTTATCGGATGCCGCGAGGAAGATGGAGGAAACCGAGTACGCAAGCAGCCCAACCCACCCGTAGGCGAACGTCAGGATCATGAACGTGTTGAGTGTGAAGAACGTCTGGAGGAACCCGTCCGCGCTGGGGAGAAACGCAGCGCTGATCCCCGCGAACACCGTCGCAGTGATGCTCGGGCCCACGAACGTCGTGAGGACCCGTCGGCTTCTCCGAAGCCGCGGCGCCACCTCGCCGGGTGCTTGGACGGCGGAAACCTCCACCGTCTGCCCGACCGCAGACCGACCCCGCTCTGGGTTGTCGGAGGACGCGGCCCGCTTCAGGAACTTGAGGATCTCGTCCATCTCCGTCTCCGCGGGGACGGTTGTCGGTTCTGCAGCTTTCTCGACACTTTCCGCCGAAGAGGCCTCGAGGATCTGCTCGAAGGCGCGCGGACGGGCGAGCACAACGGCCGCCATGGCCATCACGCTGAGGAGAACGATGCTGCCGACGAAGGTCGTCGCGTAGGCCCAGAAGGACGCCGTCGCGTTGTACCATGGCTGGGTGAGGTCGAGCGCGGTCTTCAGGGATCCGACGGCGACGGCGAGCAGAAAGACCTCGAAGATGGCCGCCAGGTCACTCGCTCGAAGCTTCAGCGCCGTCCCCCGCGATACATGGTATGTGGTCATAAATAAAAGGTTGTCCCTGTGCTCACGATTGATAACACCTTCTCGCGAAAGAGGAGGCGCGTCCAACCAGGATGAGACGTCGACGTAATCTCTTCCCGATAGTAGTTAAAGACCCGCGAAAAATCGGTGAGGCAGGCGGGCCACGGAATCGAGGGGTCGAAAAATTCGAGGGGTCAGCGGCCGAGCCGGCCGATGACCTCACAAAAGACTGTCTTAGGTCGGCTTCATCAAGGGCCTGATGTTGATGTCGGTGACTTCCGCCGTCCGAGGTAGGGTGAGCGCGCTAATCACAATTGAGGCCACGTCCTCAGGCTGGAGGAGCCGCTCTGGGTCGTAGGCCTTCCCCTCCATCTTGTGAACGGTTGCTTGCATCGGGCTCGCCGTCCGGCCGAGAAAGACGCTGAGCACACGGATACCATCGACGTTGACTTCTTCTCTCAAGCTGTCGGCAATTGCTTTGAGCGCATGCTTCGTTGCAGCGTATTGCCCCACACCTGCTTTCGCTGTCTGACCCGCACTCGAGTTGATGAAAACGATCTGACCTTGGCGCGCCCTCAGCATCGGCAGAAGGGCTTGCGTCAGGGCGTAAATGGCGCGAACATTGGTTCGATACTGCCAGTCAAGGTTCTCAACGGGCTCGGTCTCCAACCGCCCGTGGGAGATTACTCCCGCGCTATGAATGAGAATGTCAATCGAGCCGACCTCTCGCTGGAGGTTCGCTGCGAGATCCTGAAGGTCTTTGTCCACTGTCAAGTCGGCTTCATAGCTCAGAACCCGGGATGTCTTCGCAAGAGCGCTCTCAGCGACCGGTTTGAGCGTTTCCAGCTTGCGGCCCACGAGGCACAACGTTGTGCGCTGCCCTGCGAGACCCAAGGCAATGGCCTTGCCGACGCCACTGCTCGCTCCTGTGACCACTGCAGTGTGATCGCGCAAAGCTGTCATGTACCAGTGCCCACCGCGTGTTCTTTCAAGAGGGCGTGTTCCGACAAGACGTCTGCAGCCTCTTTGATCAAACCAAACTCGAGGCCCGACCTGTCCGCAATATCTAGGAGCGTGTGGTCACCATCGGAGAGATTCAATACCCACAACATCGCGAGTTCGCTCACCTTTTCATCCTTCGACCCACCGATCGCCCGATACAGCCCCCGCTTACCCAGTTGAGGTTCGCCCTTAG
>JACPQI010000036.1 GCA_016190545.1 Chloroflexota bacterium | reverse complement strand
GGTCAGGCGCAGGTCCATGACCAGGTCGACGAAGCGGGTGGGGTCATCGCCTTCAAAGGCTACCACGAACTCCTGATCGTCGATGCCGTAGGAGTAGGTGGTGTTGATCTTGATGTCCATGTACTTGTGGCCGATGGCAATGTGCTCGTCCATCATGGCCTGGCGCTCCTGCTGGGGCAGCTCATACCAGGCGCGGGTCTTGATGAAGGGGTAGACGAAGAGGTATGTGGAGCCGCGCGGCTGCACCTTGAGCCGCTCCTGTCCTGTATGTTGGTGGCCGATGAGGTACATGGAGCGCCGAGTGACAGCCAGGTAGGAATAGGGGATGGTGAGGTAAGGACCGAGGGCCGTAGCGTTAAGGCGGGTGGCGAGCTGCTGGAGCGGCTCTGTGGTGTAGGAGGCGAGCCACAGCATGATGTCCACGTCGCCGCGCAGTCCCACCAGGCTGTAGCTGCGTACCATAAGTCGGTCGGACAGCTCGTCGAGGACGGCGCAGAACTCGGCCTTGCCGCGCTCGCGCTCCTGGGCGGGAAGAAGCCGCCAGGCGTTGCTGACTTTGTAGAAGGTGAACTTGACGAGTTGCCTGCCGTTCTGTGCGTTTTGTGCCACGGTGCGCCTCCTGGACATGTGCCGTCGGAAAGACTATGTTAGCAATTTGCGCCCACACTTTTCAATGCGCTGGAAAGCCCCGCCAAGGTTCTGGCATGAAATCCGCGAGGCCCTGTTTTCCCTTGACGGTACGTCCAGGGGACTCTAGGATACCATCGAGGTCTATCAGCCACGATGAGCGATACATCCCCTACGCCATCGCCGGCGCGCCAACTTGGCTTCGCAGCGGACGCCCGCGCTCGCCGAGTGTACCCGCTTGACCCGCACACATTGAGCCAGGAGCAGATCGCCGTCGTCTTCGCCATGACCTCGCGCAGCCCGGAACCCTTCGACGAGATCGCGAAGAAGGTGACAGAGGCGAAGGCGGCAGACTTCCACCAGCGCTGGGTGGTGGGCTACGGCCACGCCTCTGTCGCCGAGCACGCGGTGCTGCACATGGCGGTGGAAAACGTGTCGCGGCTGGTGTGCGACGACTTGGAGGACAACCGGCTCGCCTCCTACACGGAGCTCTCCTCCCGCTACCAGGTCATCGATGCGGGCAGCTACCTGGTGCCGCCCGAGTTCGCCCAACCGGCGAAAGGCAAGGGGCGGAAAGCCGGACTGCTGGCATTCTACCGCGAGGCCTGCGACGGCCTGTTCCAGACCTACCACGCTCTCATCCCACGCGTCATTGATTATTTGAAGACCCAGCAGCCGCAAGAGAAGGGCGAGAACGAGAAAGCATATACGCTGCGGATGCGGCGGCAGGCGATGGACCACGTGCGCATCCTGCTGCCCGCGTCCACGCTGACAAACGTTGGCGTGACGATGAACGCGCGTGTTCTGGAGCATGCCATCACCAAGCTGCTCTCGTCCGACCTGGCCGAGGCGCAGCAACTCGGCTCCGAGTTGAAGACGGAGGGGCGGAAGATCACGCCGACCCTCATCAAGTACGCCACGGACAACCGCTACCTGACGCTCACCCGTCGCGCCCAGACGCACCTGAGCAAACAGCAGCACAGCATCGAAATGCCAGCGGACGAAGAAAGCCACGCGAAGCTGGTGGACTATGACCGGGATGCCCAGGACAGGGTGGTGGCTGCCCTGCTCTACCGCGACTCGGACCAGCCCTTCGAGGCGGTGCGGGAGCGGGCCAAGGCGCTTCCCGTCGCGGAGAAGGAGCAGGTCATCGACGCTGCGCTGAGGGAGTTGGGGCCACACGATGCGCCGTTGCGGGAGTTGGAGTACACCTACTACACCTTCGATATGCTGTTGGACTACGGCGCGTACCGGGAGCTGAAGCGGCACCGGATGCAGAGCTACATCGCCCAGGCGCTTTCGCCCAGGCACGGATACGTGACGCCGGACCTGGTGCGCGAGGCCGGCTGCGAGGGCGACTTCGCGGCGGCGATGAAGAAGGCGGAGCGCGCTTACTCGGCCATCGCGGATGAGTTCCCAGCCCAGGCCTCGTACGTGGTGACCCACGCCCACCGGCGCCGGGTGCTGTGCAAGATGAACCTGCGGGAGTGCTACCACTTGTTCAAGCTGCGGACGAGCCCGCAGGCCCACTTCACGCTGCGGCGGGTGATGCTACAGGCGATGGAGCAGGCGCAGGCGGCGCATCCTGTCCTGTTCAAGGGCTTGCGATTACGGTCGTAGGCGGCGCCATGCGCGGCTAAGAGCCAATCCGGGAACTGCTTGAGTGCGGAGAGTTCAGAGAGGGCGAAGCCCTTTCTGACGGGGGCCTGGGGGTGTCCCCCAGCTTCTTATTACTCCTCTCCTGCTCCCTTGCCAAGGGAGCAGGAGACCGAGAGGGTGAGGGTTTTCGGACAAGTTCTAAGTTGTGCTTGCGTTCATAGTATCGCGCGTGCGCCTTTCATCGGCTTGACGTGGCACTCGGCCTGTGACAGGATGGGGCGATGGGCTAAGTAGCAGTCTGCACATGGACGACACGCAACAGACGGTGGAATCCACCACAGCAGCGCCGCCATCCCAGGAGGCGGTGGAGCGCCCGCGCAGCGCAGGCCTCGGCACCTTTGCTTCTTTGCGCCACCGCGATTATCGCATGCTGTGGATAGGCCAGGTCGCCTATTCCGGTGCTATGTGGGGCGAGGTGGTGGCGCGGAACTGGCTGACCTGGGACCTGACCCATTCCGGCCTCGACCTGGGGCTGGTGAACATGGCCAGGGCCTTGCCCCAGTTTTTTATGGGACTCTTGGCTGGTGTGGTGCTTGATAGGGCCAACCGCAAGGCGGTCCTCCTGGGTAGCCTTGTCCTGCTCCTCTTTCTGTCCGCAGTCATGGCCCTGCTGGTGGCTACGGGCCTCATTCGGATCTGGCACCTGTACCTGACTGCCTTTGCGCTTGGCGCAGGCCTGGCGTTCAACAACCCGGCGCGTCTCACGCTCCTTCCGGAGGTGGTGCCCAGGGAGGAGCTGTCCAACGCCGTCTCCCTCATGCAGGTAGGGGTAAACTCGACGCGTGTCCTGGGGCCGGCGGTGGCTGGGCTGCTCATCGGCTGGGTCGGCGTAGACGGCTCCTACATGATGATGGGAGCGCTGCTCACCCTGGTCTTGGCAGCCACAGCGGCTGCCCACATTCCCAAGGCGTCGTTCGGCAAGCGGGCCTCCGGACTGTGGAGCCAAATGCTCGAGGGCCTGACCTTCGTGTGGTCGCGGCGGACCATCTTCACCGTGCTGATGGTGAGTCTCATCCCCATGTTCTTCGCCTTCCCGATGACCACCCTCCTGACCATCTATGCCGATGAAGTGCTGGACATTGGCGCTGGCGGTTACGGCATGCTGCTGATGGCGACCGGCGCCGGCGCTCTAGCTGGGGCCCTTGTCCTCGCCACCTTCGGCAGCCAGTTGCCGAAGGGTCTGACGATGCTGGTCGCTGCCTTCGGCTTCGGCCTGGTGGTGGCGGCGCTGGGTGGCGTACAGTGGCTGGCGGTCGTGATCATTCTGCTCGTGACGGCTGGCGCGGCCCAATCGGTCTTGCGGGCCTCCAGCAACGACATCCTGCTGGAGATGTCGCCCTCCGAGTTCCGCGGCCGGGTCATGAGCATGATGACCCTGGAGATATCCCTCTCGCAGATGGGCGGGCTGATCGCCGGGGTGATGGCGGACGCGCTCACGGTGCAGTGGGCGCTGGTCATCATGGGGACGTCCTGCGTCAGCTTGCTGGCCGCGCTGTGGCTGCGGGAGCCGGGGATACGCCGGCTTTAGGGCTCATCGTCCTCGTCGGGGGGAGGGGGCGCGCTCTTCTCCGTGACCAGCCCCAACGACGGCAGGACAGCGGAGCGGCGTCCCGTCTCCCGGCTCTTGCGCGGCGGCGCGAGCTGAATCAAGGCCTGTCGCACATCCTTGAGCCGGTCCGCCTGCTCTTTGCTCTTTACCTCCAGCACAAGGCCGAGAGCGCCGGCGTCGCGCAGCGCCTCCATCTCCGCCTTGGACGGCTCGCGGACGAGAGCGACCAGCAGCGGTTTGTCCGCAAGCCGGGCGAGACGGGCGCAGCCCATCGCCTGCTGCACGGTGAAGGTATCGCCGGTCAGCTTGTGGTATAGGGCATCGACAGGCAGGGTGTCGACCATGCGGAGGAGGGTATCCGGCGGCTCTCCCTCGACCGCCAGCACTTTATCAATGGCCTCTTCACGGAGGATGGCGGCGGGGGCTGTGTCCGGCGAGAAGAGAAGAAAGGCGCAGCCTTGCCCGATAGCGTTCTGGAGAGTGTCGTTGGCGGCATCCAGGCGCATGCCCCACAAGAGCTTGCCGCCATCCGCGTTCTTGATGGTGGCTTGGCCGGTCACCAGCACGGCGTCGGCCCCGGCGGCGGTGGCCCGGGCGGCCAGGGCGGCGTCACTCTTTCCTAATTCGGCAATGAGAAGGAGGGCAGGCGCGGCCTGGTGGCTGACCAGCGCGCCGAACCCGATAGGCGCGGACGAGCCTTTTCCAATTCTTGCCAGCTTATCTCTTAGTTGGCCCATGCTCAATCGTCCCTTTCTTTGTCGCTGGAAGTCGCGTCACCACCCATGATACATGAACGCATCCCGAAATTCGTCCTCGGGGGAGGTCAGAGGGGGTGAGGGATTTCAGGATAGCTTCAGGAATCGTTGTGTGGCCCGTCCCTTTGATTGACAGGGCGCGGTCTCGGAAAGATACTGGTAAGCGCTTCGACAGCCCTGTGCGCGCCATGGAACGTTCTTGTAACGGGACTGCATCGTGTTGTCGAGGGCGACGTGCAAGGAAGCAAGGCCAAGGGCACCGGTGAGCGTCTGATAGACCTAAGCGAGCAGGCCGACAACCAGCGCAGTGGGATGCCCGCTCGCGGCGATGCGGACTCTCCCAGAAGCACCTTTGCGAAGGCTGGAGATCCCGCAACAGTGTACGTGGCTCTGGAGGCGTGAGATGAAGGACCTGGTCAATATCGCGGATATGGAGAAAAAGGCGCGCCGACGGCTCCCACGATTCGTTTTTGATTTTGTCGCCGGGGGAGCGGAGGACGAGGTGACCCTCAGGGCCAACCGCACGGCCTTCGAGCGGATAGCCTTGCGGCCCCGCACGCTTGTGGACGTCTCCACCCGCGACCTCACGACGACGGTCTTGGGGCAGCAGGTCGCCATGCCCGTGCTGCTCGGCCCGTCCGGCCTTGCCCGGCTTGTTACCCCGGCGGGGGAACTCGCGGTCGCCAAAGCTGCGGGACGCGCGGGCACCATCTTCGTCGTTGGCGTGGCATCCACCTACACCATAGAGGAGGTAGCGGCGGTCGCCACCGGGCCGCTCTGGTTCCAGCTCTACCCCTGGGGAGGGCGGGAGGCGATGGCTGCGATGGCGCAACGAGCGAAAGCCGCCGGCTATTGCGCCCTGTGCTTTACCGTGGATGCGCCCGTTGTGGGCAAGCGCGAGCGCGACATTCGTAATGGCATGACCCTCCCGCCGCGCATCACGTTGAATAAGGTGCTGGACGTGGCGCGGCATCCGGGCTGGCTGCGCGGGTACCTGTTCTCTCCCCAGATCTCGCTGAAGAACCTGGACAGCCTCCAACCGTCCTCCGGCAAGCGGTCCAGGCGGCTGCTGCCGCAGCTCAAGACATCGCTGGTCAACCCCAGCGCGAGCTGGGATGACCTGGCGTGGCTGCGTCGACAGTGGACCGGCCCGCTGCTCATCAAGGGGGTCATGACCGCCGAGGACGCCCGGCAGGCGCTCAATCACGGGGTTGACGGCATCGTCGTCTCCAACCACGGCGGGCGGCAGCTCGACGGGCTGCCCGCCACCATCGAGGTGCTGCCGGAAATCGTCGACGCGGTCAAGGGCCGCGCTGAGGTCTTCGTAGATGGCGGCGTCCGGCGCGGCGCTGATGCGCTCAAGGCTGTAGCGTTGGGCGCGAAGGCGTGCCTGGTCGTGCGGCCCTACTGGTACGGCCTCGCTGTCGGCGGCGAGAAGGGCGTGGCGCGGGCGCTCCAAATATACCGCGAGGAGATTGACCTGACCCTTGTGCTGCTGGGCCGGCGCTCCATCGCTGAGGTGGATGGCTCTACCGTTCGGACTCCACGGTAACGTTCGATTACCCTTTCTTCCTATGGCTTGGCAAGCTACAATAGAGCCATGCCCAAGCAAGAGCAGGAGTTGTCCTTTGAGGAGGCGTTCCGCCGCCTGGAGAAGACGGTGGAGACCCTGGAGGCTGGGGGGCTGACTCTGGACAAGGCGGTGGCCCTCTTCGAGGAGGGCATGCGGCTGGCCAAGCTGTGCACAGAGCGCCTGGACGCCGCCGAACTCAAGGTGACCCAGCTACAGAACGCCTTCGCCGAGCAGATGCGCGGCCTGGAGGAGCGCCACCGATGACGACTCGCCCGGTGCCCACGCCGCTCAAGGGCGATTTCCATATGCACACCTGGTACTCCCGCGACTGTGGCACGCCGCCGGTGAAGCTGCTGCGCCGCGCGCTCAAGGTGGGCCTCTCGGTCATCGCGGTGACGGAACATAACACCATCAAGGGCGCCTTGGAGGTACAACGGCTGGCCAGGGAGCAGAATGCGCCCATCAAGGTCATCGTAGCTGAGGAGATCAAAACGCCCTATGGCGAGATCACGGGCCTGTTCCTGAACGAGGAAGTGCCCAAAGGGCTTTCCCCGAAGGAGACGGTGGAGCGTATCAAGGCGCAGGGCGGCCTGGTCTCCATTCCGCACCCATTCGACCGGTTCCGGCGGTCGCCGCTCACGCACGGGGCTCTCATGTCTGTGCTGCCACAGGCGGACATCATCGAGGTGTTCAACGCGCGCACGACGCTGCTGCGCGATTCCCAGCGGGCCCGCGACCTTGCCAAGCAGTATGGCATTGCGTCCAGCGCCGGCAGCGACGCCCACCATCCCTGGGAGCTGGGCCACGTCTTCGTGGAGATGCCGGACTTCACCACGCCCGCCGAGTTCAAGCAAGCGTTGTTGCACGCTGCCATCTACGGGCGTCGCTCTACCCCTTTGTTCCACCTTGTATCCCGATACTACAAGTGGCAGAGAAAGCTGTTCGGCCACACCCATGTTTAAATTGGGCTGGTTCTCCACAGGACGGGGGGAAGGTTCGCGGGGGCTGCTGCTGAAGGCCCTGGAAGCGGTGGACAGCGGCTACGTGCCTGCCCGTATCGCCTTTGTGTTCTGCAATAGAGAGCCGGGCGAGCATGAGGGCAGCGACCGCTACCAGGCCCTCGTCAAGAGCCGGGACATCCCGCTTCTCTGCCTGTCGTCACGGGCCTTTAAGGAGAAGCTAGGGCCAGTCCCGGACTGGCGCGTGAAGTACGACCGCGAGGTGATGCGGCTCATCGAGCACAATCAGTTCGACCTGGGGGTGCTGGCCGGATACATGCTTATCGTAGGGCCGGAGATGTGCCGCAGCTACCCGCTCATCAACCTGCACCCGGCAGCGCCCGGCGGTCCCAAGGGGACATGGCAGGAGGTCATCTGGCTGCTCATCAAGCAGCGGGCGCCTCAAGCTGGCGTGAAGATCCATCTGGCGACTGAGGAGTTGGACGAAGGCCCCACCGTCACCTATTGCACCTACTCGGTCCAGGGGGAGGAGTTCCGGCCCCTGTGGAAGGCCATCGAAGGACGGAACGTGGACGTGCTGAAGGCGAACGCCGGCGAGGATCTGCTCCTGTTCAAACGGATACGCGAGCACGGCGTGGCGCGGGAGCAGCCGCTCATCATCGAGACGCTGAAAGAGCTGGCGGAAGGCAAGCTCCGTATCCGTAACGGCGCCGTGGTCGATGGCCAGGGGCGGTCCGTGACGGCCTGCGACCTGACCGAACAGATAGAAGCCGCACTGAAGCGGTCCTGACCGTTGCTTCTCCCGTGAGCACGCCGGACAAGAAAGTGGTCATAGTTGATCTGGAGCGGGTGTTGACGGCCCAGCCCAGCTTGCAACGGCTTTGCGAGACCCTGCCTCACCACCCCGCATTCTATTCGGCGCTGGAGCGCTACGACCGGCTCGCCGCCCGGGACGGCGATGGCCCAGGCATGGCGTACGCCTATCTGTTGCCGTTTCTCCTGGCGTGGGATGTTGACGTGGAGCAGATCAAGAAAGCAGGCGATACGACGCCGCTCATGCCCGGCGCCGCCGCGCTGTTGCGAGGACTGGCTCAACGAGGCTGGCGTGTCTTTTGCGTGACCGGCGCCTATGACGACTATGCGCACGCCGTCGCCCAGCGGTTGGGTATCCAGCGCGATACGGTGCTCTGTACACGCTTGACCATCACCCGGTTCCGCCACTACCTGCGCTTCCTGGGCGACCCCGGCCTGGAAGACGTGCCGGCGCTGGCGGAAGAGATGGCGTCGCTGCGCCCGGGGCCGGACGACACCCGCCTCAAAGCGCGGCTGGACGACTACTTCAGGGAGGCGCTCCCTGGCACACCGCTCGGCGGCATGGTGCAGGCGGTCAGGCCATTGCTGGGGCCACGGAAGGTGCTGGCGGTGGAGGCGCTGGCGCGTGACGCGGGCTACGCCATACACGACATGGTGGCGGTAGGAAGCCAGGCAAGCGATGCAGCCGTGTTCTCTTTTCTGCGTGACCGGGGTGGAGCGGCCATCGCCTTCAATGCGCTCGCTGGATTGCGTGCGGTGGCCGGCGCAGCGGTAGATGCCCCGACGGCGGCATCGCTGCTCAAAGCGATGGAACGCCCCCAGCGGCGCTAAAGCGATTGCTACAGAGGCCTCATGTAGCGATAGCCGCCGCCTCGCACTGTGATGAAGACCTGAGGGCTGTCGGCGTCCAGCTCAATCTTGCGGCGCAGGCGGCTGACGTGCCACACCACCCTCTCCGGCTCCTCATAGCCCATGCCCCACACGTGCCCCAGAAGCATATTCGGGGTCAGGACTCGCCCGGCGTTGCGGACGAAGTAGCGGAGCAGCTTGTACTCAATCGGGGTGAGTTCCAGCCGCTGGCCGCGGCAAAAGACCTCCCAGCGGTCGAAGTAGATGGTAAGGACCTTGTCGGCGTAAATATGCTGCTGCTCGGCGGGCTGGGAATCGCGGGCGCGGCGCAGGATGGCATTGACCCGGGCCACGAGCTCGCCGGAAGCGACAGGCTTGGTAATGTAGTCGTCGGCTCCCGCGCCGAGACCCTCCACCTTGTCCTTCTCTTGGCCCAGGGCGGTGAGGAAGATCACCGGAGCGTTCGACACCTCACGGATGCGGCGGCAGAGTTCGAAGCCGTTCATCTCGGGCATGAGAATGTCCAGGATGGAGAGCTGAGGGCGGCGCTCGAAGAAGGTCCGCAGCGCGGCGCGTCCGTCAGGCGCTGTGGCGACGGTGTAGCCTGCTCCCTGCAGCCAGTCCCGGAGCATAGTGGCGATTTCAGCGTCGTCTTCAGCTACCAGTACCACATTCGTTTCCGTTGCCGTTGTCATAGCACACCTCCACTAGTCTCTTCTGCGGTTTATTTATATTCTTAGGAGGACCGGGCGACATCCCAGGTCTTCTCAAGGAAGCCGTTGACAGTGAACCACACCTCGGATTCTGTTCTGGTACCCTGACTGACCGCGATAATACTCACCACATCTAGGATCGTGACCGGCGCCGTGGGCCACGTATAGACCGGGTTTGCGAATTCATCTAGTGTCACCCACACCTCGTTCCAATAGTCGCCGGGGCCAGCCTGGGCGGTGGCCTGGAACGTCAATGTTTTTGTCTGGCCAGGCTGGACCTGCACCTGCGGGCTGAACGCCCAGGTAAGGCGCTGCCTTCCCGAAAACATGTTGATCTGTGGATTGCTCGTTGTGATATCACCGGCGGCGGAGCCTGAGACGTAGAAGAAGAACGGCGGCAGAAGGTCACGGATCTGGCTCATGTTGAGCACCACCGTGCCGCCGTTCTCGATGGTGATGGTGTAGGTGAAGGAGGACAGCACGTTGCTCAACGCCACCTGAGGGTCTACGGTCTTGGCAACATCTACGGCAGCGCCCTGGCACAGGCCATTGGGCGGGCTGCCGACCGTTATCTTGGCTGTGGGGCCTGAACTCGTCTGCTCACCGCCCGGCTCAATCCAGGCTTCATTGCAGTAGTTGGCCTCGCCCACGCTCGCCTGGGAGTGAAAAGTCAGGGTCACACTCTGCCCAGGCTGCAACGTGATTCCCAGAGGGGCGGTGTCCCAGGTGAGCACCTGTCCGGAGATACTGGGGTCGCTCGTCGTGACACCGCTGGTGGAGCCGGGAACGTAAGAGAATCCGGACGGCAATCTATCATGGACTTTGGTCAGGTTGCGCGCCTCGTCGTCACGGTTCTCCACCGTGATGGTGTAGGTGAAGTCAGTGAGCGTATCGGGCTCAGCAGTGGTCGGCGTCACCACTTTAGTCGTCTGAATCCTTTGGCTGGCGTCCGTTCCGATGTCCGATGGCGGCGGCGGCATCACCACGAGCTTTTCAACAGTAATGTCGACGTCCTCGCCGCCCAGCGTGAGGGTGTACGTGCTCGGCACGCCAGCCGTCAGACTAGACAGGTACCCAGCCTCATTGGTGAGGCGATGGATGGCGTGCTGCACGCCGCCCATCGTCGCATACTGACTCTTCACAATGGTTGTTTTGATGCGGGAGTCCACACTGAGGGTGCTGGCCAGACCAAGGGCCCCGGTGATGAGCGGCGCGGACAGGGCCATGAAGGCCAGCACAATGACCAGCGATACACCCCGTTGCCCATGCGCGAGCGCCCGTATCATGGCAGTTTCCTCAGGTACGTTTGGAGGCTCATGGACTCGGTGTTTCCACGGTCGGCTGGCACTTCCAGATTGAACGTGACGGTCTTTCCTGAGCGGGAGAAAGAGGCGGACACGACCTGTTCGGCAGCGACCATCTGATTGGCGTCCAGAGTGCGGAGCATATTGCCGCCCGAAACACCATAGGTGGCGGTGTGGGCAGTGCCGTCCGCCGCCGTCCAGGTGAACGTGACAGCAGAGGTTGCAGGAGCGCCGTCGACGAGGGACACAGTCTCGGCGTTGAGGGCATCGCTGGCGAACAGGCTCCCGGCGTGACGCCACTCCCTGGTGGCTACCACATCATCGCGCCAGTAGCGGTCGACAGAGAGGACCTGGAAGACGCTGCTTCCCACAAGCCCCGCTCCGAGGGTGAGCACCGACACTGCGACAAGCACCTCCACAATGGTGAAACCAGCCGCCCTCGGGGGCAGCCGTCGCAGCGCCTGGTGGGCCGTCGGCAAGAAAGGCCTACGGGCCCTACGGGCTCCGGCGCACCGTCTCCAAGACCAGCAGAGTACGGTTTTCATGGCTTACAGTGACCACCACTCGTTCGATAGTAGGGTCGCCAATGACAATGTCCTGCGTTGCAGCAGCGACGCTGTAGTTTGTGGGTACGGCTATAGAGGGGTAGCTGAGGGGAGGACTCTGATAGGGCAAGGAGAAGATGTATTCCATCTGGTTGCGGGCGATGTTCTCTGCCACGGACTGCCGTTCGGTCGCGGCGCCGGACGTATGGGTGGTTGAAAGGCCGGACAGCACTGCAGAGCCGATGAGCGCGAAGACCAGAATCGCGATGACGGCTTCTACCATGAGTCCGCCACGGGATGTCCCGGACAGCGCACGAGGGATCCAACCTTGTGTAGGTGCACCCATGAGACCGGTTCCTTCTTCCTCATCGGAAATGGCTGCGACGCCCCGCAGTAGCCAAGCATCCTTTGCTCATACCGCCTGAATCCTTCAAGTAGAGCTATGCGCTCATAAGGATATATGGCCATCTGACCGTTTGGGAAGAGCCTTTCGGTCATGGTGGAAGAATCACACGTAAATCACAAGCACCCCACCGAGAATCGCCAACCGTTCTAGGTAGCATAAGCTCTGCGCAAATCTGGCGGGAGTAATGCAGCGGAGCCCGTAACAAGGAGGCGCATATGGTTACAGCAGTGAGAGAACCGCTCCCCGTGGGCATGCTGGCGCCGGAGTTTCCGCTCCGCGTCCTGCATATCAACGGCGGCGTGGTAGTGCGGCCGCGGCCTTCGGAAGCAATGTCCGTTGACGCTCAGCCCCTGACGGCGCGGGAGCGGCAGGTCCTGGCCCTGGTGGCGGAAGGCTGCTCCAACAAGCTTGTGGCGGCCCAGTTGGGCATTTCGGAACGGACTGTCAAGAACCACCTGACGTGGATCATGACCAAACTGCGCGCCTCTGACCGGACCCATGCCGTCGTGACCGCTGTGCGTCTTGGGTGGCTTGCCATTTAGAGCAGCGCCATGCGCGCGAAGGAGCCTCCCATGGTCGAATGTATCGATTCCACGCCGGCGTTGCCCAATGATGGCGTAGGGGAAGCGGAACTGCAGCAACTCCTATATCCTACTATCCGACGGCTGGTGGCCCAACAGCATTCCAAACTCCTGGAAGAGTTGGAAGCCAAGGTGAAAGACGGCGTGCGGGGCGTCCTTGTCGACCGCGTTGTGCGGGAGTTTGGAGCAGTGACTGCTCTTGACCTGGAAGATATTGCCGCGAAGGTTTTGGAAAAGGCGTCCGCGCTGTTGAGCGAGGAGACAGCGAACCTTATCCAGCGCGCCCTCGCCGACGGCGCTGCTCCGCAGATTCTTCACCACGATCACAGTGATCCCGCCCCTTCTCCATCAACGCCTCCGCAGCGCGAACCGCCTGCCCTGGAACAACCAAGGGTGCCCGTCCAAACTCCGTCGATAGAACAGCAGGTAGAACAGCAATCGAAGGCGGTGGAAAGGCCGCAGCCGTCTGGCGACGAGATGGTCGAGGGCACGGTGCGCCTTACTGTTGGGGCAGACGGCAGCGTACGGCAGGTCATGCGATTCGTGGACGAACTCCGGCGCCGTCCTCAGTTCCGCTTGCTGCGGCTGGGCGGGAACCATAAAGACTCGGTGGACATCTGGCTTGGCCTGCGAGAGCCCATCCCGCTCAGGAACGCCTTGCTTCAGATGCAGGGTGTCGCCAAGGTCAGCGCCATCGCGCGTCCCGGTGACGACCAGGCCGAACCGCTCATAGCCGTCCACCTGGCCGAAGCCTCCGAGGAGAGGCAGGCCCTGCTACCGAATGCCGCGTCCTAGGCGGTTGCGTGCCGGGGGCGGGTCGTTTCCTAGCCTATAGCCGACGCAAGTCCAAGAGGTGTGGATGAACGCTCACCAAGGCAACGGGACAGATCAAGCCAAAGTCTCGGATAAACGGACATCCGACCCTACTTCATCCCGCGCAGCAGGGCGGCGGCGAGCGCTTTCTCTCAGTCACATGCTGGTGGAGACAGGTCTGCTGTCCAAGGAGCAAGCGGCACAGGCCCTGGAGACTGCCCGCCACGAGCGGCTCTCCCTTGGACGGGTGCTGGCGCGCGATGGGCTGGTGATGTCGCGGGACCTGGCTGCGCTGACCGCGTTGCACCTGGGCCTGACCATGGTGGACCTGCGCAGCCAGGCCATCGACAAGGAGGCGATCGCGCTGCTCCCTGAAGACCTGGCCCGCCGGTATACGGCGCTGCCGGTCCGGAAGGAGAACGGACGCCTCGGCATTGCCATGGTGGACCCAACGGACCTGCAACTCATCCAGGACTTGACGGCGCGGACGGGGCACGCCATAGAGCCGCTGATCGCTACGCCTGAGGATATTCAAGAGCACATTGATATCTCTTATCGGCTGACGAGAGACCTGGCAGACAGTGTCACACCCCATGCTGGCGCCCCGGAAGGCCGGGTCACCGCCAACCTGCTGCGCAGCGCGCCGCCGGCCCAGGTCATCGAGCTCCTGCTGCGGCAGGCGGTGCAGGACCGGGCCTCCGACATCCACATTACGCCTACAGAAACCCGGCTCCGGGTGCGGTTCCGCATCGACGGCATTCTGCACGATGTGATGCACCTGCCTCTGGAGATGCACCCGACTTTGATTTCGCGGCTCAAGATCATGGCCGGTATGAACATCGCCGAGCGACGGCGGTCCCAGGACGGTCAGTTTACCCTTGACCTGCAGACCCGGAAGGTTGACGTGCGGACCGCCATCAGCAACACGGTGACGGGCGAGACGGCAGTATTGCGCCTGCTGGACAAGAAGTTCACACTGCGAGGCCTGGACCAACTCGGCATGGGCAAAGCCTTGTTGGAACAGCACCGAAAGTTGTTGCGGTTTCCCTACGGGATGATTGTGGTGTGTGGCCCCACCGGCGCGGGCAAGAGCACTACACTGTACGCCTCCATTCTCCAGACCAACCGCATGGAGCAGAATATCATCTCGTTGGAAGACCCCGTAGAGTACCACATCACCGATGCCAACCAAATGCAGGTGCATACCGAAGCCGGCGTCACCTTCGCCTCCCAGCTCCGCAGCGTGCTGCGTCTGGACCCGGACGTCATTCTGGTGGGAGAGATCCGCGACCAGGAGACAGCTACGATCGCTATCCAGGCGGCCCTCACCGGCCACCTCGTTCTTACGTCGCTCCACGCCAACGACACCGTATCCGCCCTGCTTCGATTGCGCGACCTGGGAGTGGCGCCGTACCTCATTGCGTCATCGGTGGCGGGCATCGTAGCGCAGCGGATGGTGCGGGTCGTGTGCAGTAATTGCAAAGCGATGATGCAGCGGCCGCTGGCTGAGCAGCAGGCCTACGAAAAGGAGATGGGGGAGACACGGGAGCAGTTCGTCTACGGCACGGGATGCAACCTGTGTGCCCAGACGGGGTATCACGGCCGGACGGGCGTATTCGAGATCCTTCCCATGTCAGATGAGCTGCGGCAGGCATTCTTGGCGGAGGCCCCTCGGCACCAACTCTTCCGAATCGCGGTGCAAGAGGGCATGGCGCCAATGCGAAAAGATGGGATGCTCAAGGTGAAGGAAGGAGCCACCACTCCTTATGAAGTGATGCGCGTCCTCTTTACCATCGACTAGGGAACGCCTATGCAATTCACATATGTGGCGTACAACTTAGGCCAGGGAGTGGTGAAAGGCCGGGTGGAAGGCCGGACGCTGGCTGAGGCGCAGATTGCGGTCATCCAAAACGGCTTGAAGCTGATCCGCATTGCGCCGGCCAAGCGGCTGCCCAGTCGGGAAGAGATGTTCCCTTCCTTCTTCCGCGTGGGAACGATGGAGTTAGTGCGCTTTTCCCGGCAGATGGCGACAATGCTGGCCAGCGGCGCCGACCTGCTGCGCATCGTGCAGATGCTGCATGCGGAAACTCGTAATAAGGTCATGCGGCGGACGCTGGAGGCCATGAAGCGCTCCCTGGACGAAGGCGACAGCCTTTCAGAGGCGATGAGCCAGCACCCCACCGTCTTCAATTCGCTGCTGGTGAGCGTGGTCCAGGTGGGCGAGTACACCGGACGCCTGGGGCCGGCTCTGGAGCAGATGGCCGACATCCTGGAAAAGGAGCATGAAATACGGCAGAAGGCGATACGGACGATGATGTACCCGACGGCCATCATGGGCCTGTCCCTGCTCACGCTGGCTGTCCTTATGACAGTGGCGCTGCCGCCGCTCCTCAAGGTCTTTGACCAGATGAAGGCGGATGTCCCGTTGATGACCAGGATCGCGATAGGGTCTGTCAACATCGTGAAGGGGGAATACCTCAAGATCCTGCTCAGCTTCGGGGCCTTGCTCGCAGGACTGGTTGTCCTCCTGCGCTTCCCCCGGATGAAGTTCTTGCTCACTCGGGCCCAGCTTCGCGTTCCATTCTTGGGGTCTCTCATCATCGCCGGGGAGCTGGCCCGCTTTTCGCGTACCACCGCTATGTTGTTGGAAGCCGGAGTATCCCTCAGCACAGCGCTCAAGCTAGGCGTCAGTAGCTGTAAGAATGGTGTTCTGCGCCAGGCGTTTGTTGAAGCGGAAGAGGCGTTACTCAGCGGACGGCGGCTTACGGAGGCCCTGAAGCGCTGTCCGGCGCTGCCCCCATTGTTTGTGGAGCTCGTCATGATCGGCGAGGAGAGCAATTCGCTGCGGCGGACCATGCGAGACGCGGCCGACACCTATCAGAAGCAAGTTGACCAGCGACTCAACGCCCTCCTAGCCATGCTGGAGCCTGCCTCCACAGTCATCGTAGGCGCCATTGTGGGCTTCATTGCATTCTCCATGTTCGTGCCCATCTATGCCGGTCTGGACGCTATCAAATAGGCGGGATTGAGGAAGAAGAATGCGTACGCCGTCGTTGACGCTCCCACCCCGCCTCCAGCGAGTGAAGACGTGGAAAACCGTGGCTGCGCTCCTGGCCCTGGTCCTGGCGGTGTACCTGGGGCTCCTCGGAGTCCGCTATGTCCAGGCTTCGCGCAGCGCGGCGTCCTTGACGCGGCAGGCGGAGGAGATGGGCCTGCCATTGAGGCGGCAGGCCCAGAATGAGGACGCCGCGCAGGAGAAGCTTGCGGCGCAGGAGCAAAACGTTGATCTCCTGCGCGCTGCCTTCACCTATGCCAACACCGATAGCTTGGTAGCTCTGGTCGCGGGAACAGCGGACCATGCGTCGCTTGAGATGCTCTCCGTGACAGTAGGAGACACGCAGTTCAAACAGGCCGATGACTTGGTCTTCCAGGCCCAGCCCCTTACGGTCATGCTGCAAGGGCCGTTGAGCAGCCTTTCGCGCTTTCTCGTCACGCTCCATGAGCGCGCGCCTGCCGCGCAGGTCTCCAGTGTGCGCTTGAGCAACCTTGATACCACGCCGCTGGCCCAGGTCCAACTCCTGTTCCTGCTCTCGCCCAAGGAAGCGCCGCCTAAGAAAGCGAGCAAGTGAGATGAGAGTGTCGCTGCGCAAACACGGCGGCGCGCTGACGCCCCATGAACGGCGTGACGCGTCCAGGGCTGAAGGGCCGGTTGCTGCGCAACCATCCGAGGAAACCCGCCGACCGTCTAGACGCGCTCGGGTCGTCCATGCGCTTCATCTGTGGACCGGCCTGCTCGCCAGGCTGCTTCCACGTACGGTCGTGACCTTCACCCAGGACGGGGACACGGCGCGCATCGTCGTTTTCAAAGGGGCCAAGGTGGTTGACTGGGCCACACTGCCCTGGCCTGCGCCCGATAGCGCTCAGGCCGAGGAAGCCCGAAACGTCTTGACGCGGCGTCGGGGCGGACTCGTAGTGGACCTGCCCGCACAGAGCGTGCTGCTGCGTCGCTTGCAGCTACCCAAGTCTCGCCATCGCTTTCTTGACAGCATCGTGAAAACAGAGTTGGAGGAAGCAGTCCCGTTTTCCCAGGATGAGGTAGACACAGCTTGGTACGCCCGCCGGGACAAAACTGGTTACGACGTGACGGCCTTTGCCTTGCCGAAAAAGGTGATGGACGACCACATAGGCCGGCTTCGCAATGCAGGTCTCCGCCCTCGGGCTGCGTACGGGAAAGCGACCGCCCTGGCGTTCGCCACAGGCGCGCCTGTGGCGCTGGCGGTCCATCTGGATGAGTCAAGTGCGCTGGTGGTGTTCGTGCGTGACGAGCAACCGCACGTAGTCCACCGCGTTGATTTACCGGGGGGAAGCCCAACCGCGCAGCGCGTCGAGGCTGTTGCGCGGGCGGCTGAATATGTGGAAAGCTATGCTCAAAGCGCTGACGGAGCGCTCGACTCCGCCACGCTGCCGCTCTTCGTGAGCGGCGCCCTCGCTGGCGAGGAAGGCTTTGTGGCAAAGCTGGAGCAGGCGTTACAGCGGGACGTCGCGCGCCCCTCGTTGCCATTCGCCTGCCCTCCCGACTTCCCGGCGCGAGAGTATGGTGTAAACTTGGGGCTGGCCTTGGCCCATCACGCGCGTGTGCCGCTCGCAGCCAGCTTCCGTGACAGGCGGGCCAGTGCGGTAAGCCTGCTGCCGCAGCGCTTCGCGCCCAAGGCGTTGCCGCTCCTGCCTATAGCCGTCTTCTCGGCGCTGACGCTGTTGGCGGCGGTGGCGGTGCAGGCGAGGGACAAGGTGAGCGCAGTTGAGGGAGATGCAGCTCAGCTCTCGGTGCGATTAGAATCCAGGCGAGACCAAGACCGGTTGCAGCGGCTCCAGCAAGCGAGCGTCCAGGCTGTCCAACGGAGGGGGCTGGCGGTGGAGCAGATAGCGCAGAAGCTGGAAACACAACTGGCCGAGCGACGGTCTGAGCGGCAACTGCTCCTGGACCGTCTAGGTGCGATAACCACAGGGTCAACAGGCTCTGTTCTCCAGATCTCCGGCCTTACCCTCCAAGGCGGGACGGCGACCATAGCCGGCACCGCTGCCGACTATCAGGACGTCTTGCTCTACACGGATGCGTTGCGGGAATCGGGCACCTTTGGCTCAGTAACCATCACCCGGCTGGAGTCTACCTCGCGCACGTCGGGAGCGGGTGAGCCAGCAAGCGCCAAGACCGTGTTCCTGGTCAGAGCATCCGCTGAAAGTCCACAGGACGCTTCACCGGCGAAAGCCTCCTCTCCAACTCGAACGCCCACGTCCTCCCGCTAGAACTCATCCCGAAACTCGTCCTTTGGGGAGTGCAGAGGGGGTTCCCACTCTGACGGGGGATCGGGGGTGTCCCCTGCTTTGCACGAAAAGCGGTGTTTGTCGTGTCGCCCTGAGCGCAGCGAAGGGTCTGGGGAGGCGGGATTCTTCTGGTGAGCCGCCCCACCTCAGATTCTTCGCCCCGATTGCATCGGGGCGAAGAATGACATTTTGGAGCAAAGCCGGGGAACACCGGCTTCTTTTTCCATTCACCTCTCCAAGGTCTTGAAGAGGTGAATTAAAGGGGTGAGGCTGTCGGGACGGCTTCCTGCGGGAGGTCACTGTACCAAAGGCCCATCCTTCCTGTGACTGTTGGACAGTGGCGCGGGCGGGCAATATGGCTAGACTGCCCAGTGAAGTGTTTGGAACGGCTTGTCCGGCGGCTCCTGACACCGACAAAGGGAGCGCGTGAGAAATGGAGGAAGGACATGGCACGCCGAGTAGTGGACCTCAGACAGCTCCAAATAAGCGAAAGAGAACGTGAGAAAAGGAGGAAGAACATGACACGGGGCTTTTTCAAGAGGATGCTTCCGCAGATGAAGAAGGGGCAAGGGGGCTTCACACTGGTGGAGCTGCTGGTGGTCGTGGGCATCATCGTAGCCCTGGCCGCAGTGAGCTTCGTCAGCGTGACCCAGTTCGCCGGCAGGGGTGAGCAAGGCGCCCAGGCGGCCGAGCTCGACAATGTGCAGGCCGCCTTCGACGCCATGATGGCCGACGTAGGCATCACCACCGTGACGGCCAACGCCGCTCCAAGCAACTCAACAAACAGCTTCGCGTTAGTGCCTACCGAGGGCCCGCTGGCTGGCTACCTGCGGACGGACCCGACGACCCGCTTCTACTGCTGGGACACGAGCGGCAAGATTACACTCCAGTCCGATACGGCCGCCGCCTGTCCATAGCGCCGCGTAGTCGGTTGCTGCGCGAACTGGCCCGCCTCAGGCGGGCCAGTTGCTTTTCCCTCAGTTCGCGAAAAACGGTTGGCATAGTCCACGGCCGTCATGCGCGGGCGCTTCCGTTCTCCTTAGCGGGCGCAGCGTTGGTATAATGCCTAACCGTAATCGCTATGTATCCCACTCACGTCGTCCCTAGCCTCGGCCTTACCTTCTTCGGAGCAGCGAGTCGGTGATGCCCCGCGCG
>JACPQI010000035.1 GCA_016190545.1 Chloroflexota bacterium | reverse complement strand
GGGCAATACGAGTTCGCTCAGGCCGAGCGAGGTGGCGACAGCAGCCATCCACCCCCGGCGCGTCAAGAAGGCGTGAGCGAAGCAGCCCATGCTATCGCTCCCGCCGGAGCAGCCGGCGCGGCGTGGTCATGCGCAGTCCTATGACACGTTTCCGCATGGCCCTGAAGAGGCCGCGCCAGCCCTCGCGCAAGTCGGTCTCTTGGCGCAGGGTAGGCTGGACGCCGCCGAAGCGCCACCGCGCATAGGTCTCGCTGAGGCCGGAGATGGCCTTGCGGTGCTCCGGGAACTGGCCGGAAAGGGATTCCCCGAACTCGGTGGGTGTCTGGGACGAATGATGGCCCACGCCCGCCAGGAAGGCCAGGCGGCACATCTGCTCGTAGGCCTGGGCGGCGAAAGGATGGCCTCCAAGGCCACGCCGCCACCAAAAGCGCCCCATCACAGCGAGACAAAGCAGCACAAAGAGCACACTGGACGGTGTCGCCACCCACCACCACATCCAGCGGCTTTGCTGCTGGAAGCCGGGACCAGCGGGAAGTGGGAAGTCCAGGTCGAAGAGGTCGTCTTCAAACGCCGAGGAATCGCCGCTGCTGGAAAGCTCCAACATATCGGGGTCTTGGGCTGGTGAGGGAATGATGCCGCGAGTGATGTGGCTGTGGGATGGTGTCGGCTCAAAAGGCACCCATCCATAGCCAGGGAAGTAGACTTCCGGCCAGGCGTGGGAGTCTTTATCCTTCACTACCCAGTCTTTGGCCTGAGGGTCCTGGTCGCCGGTGGCGTAGCCAAGAGCGAGGCGGGCCGGTATGCCCACGGAGCGCAGGATGACAGTCATAGTGGAGGAAAAGTAGTCGCTGTAGCCCTTGCGCAGCGTGAAGAGGAAATGCTCAACGCCGTCTGCGTTGAAAGGCGGCGGCTCCACCTCCCAGGTGTAGGGCAGGGTGCGCAGGTAGTCCTCGATGGCGCTCGCCTTGTCGTAGGGGTTAGCCGCCCGGGCAGTGAGCCGCTGGGCCAGGGCGCGCACCCGCGGTGAGAAATCGGGTGGCAGTTGCAGGTAACGATCGCGGACCCAATCGGGATAGTCCGTTCCTGCGAAGCGCAACTCGCGCTCCGTGCCGGTAGGCAACAGGGTGGTGACGTTGTACGACGTGGTCTGGCCTTTGGACGGCCTCAGGGCCAGCACTTCGGCGGGCGGCTGCTGGACGCGAGCGACCTCGACGAAGGCAGGTAAGCCTGACTGCTGTAGAAGCCTGAGGACCTGAAACTCGTCCGGCACTATCCTTTCCGCCCGCTCTTTTGTGACAGTTCCCTGGCGCTGGGCTTCGCGCAGCTGCTGCACCGCGGGCTGGAGGCTAGTGGGAAGGCCATCCTGCGTATCGCCCGAAGCGCGGAGATCGATGCGGAAGGAGACCGGCTTGGCGACCTCGGCCACGGCGGGCTGGTCAGCGCCCAGCACCATCCCAGGCAGGAAGAAGACCTCGCCGGGGACCACCACCGTGACCTCGTGGGTGACCTCCACCGTGCCGGGGGGCAGAACCAAAGACTCTGGCGGCACCTTGTCGAGGGCGCGGGTCTCGCGGTCGCCGGAGAGCCAGCCCTGACGAGTATACACATCATAGCTGCGGCCACGCCAGTAGCCTGGCAGAGTGGTGTTGACCCGGAAGATGACTTCGTCGCCCAGGTTGATGGTCCCGCGGAAAGGAAGAGCGCTGCCAAAGGGGTGCTGGGCGAAGGAGCGCCGCGCCGGCAGGCCGGCGAAGGCGCGGTTAAGGTCGTCGGCGTGGTCGGCCCACGGCGATTGGGTCTTTTGCCAGACGCCTTCCAGCACCGGCGGACGGCTATGAGTGACGGGCATGACCCAGGCGACGACAAGAACAAGAGCCACAAATATCGAGGCGTCAGCGAGGGAGGAGAAGTGGACAAATCGTGAAAAGGGGATGCTCTCTCTAGTCCACGTCGAGCGCTGCTTGGTGAAGTTGACCCAGGCGATGAGGAGCATGGCAAAGCCCAAGAAGAGGGCTAAATGGTAGTAATAGCGCGGCGCCAGGTAGCTCAGGTTGGTGAGAATAGCCAAGCCGCCCAGGACAACGCCAGGCCACGGGTTGCGGCTGCGGAAGACGAACCAGGAGGTGACATAGCCCACAAGCCAGGCGGCAAGGGAGATGATGAAAGTGAAAGCGATGAGGTCCAGGCTTATAGCGCCGCTGCGCACCGCATCGACCCAGGCGTGGAGACGGGCCTCGAAGAGGTCGATACGCGCAGCCCAGCCGGAAGCCTCCACCAGCGCCGCCGTGCGCCAGGCGACAGCGACAAAGCCGAGGCCGAGGCCGACGACGTGGAGGAGTATTCCCGGAAATCGCACCCTGGACAGGATGGCGCCGGTAAGAACGGCGCCCAAGGCGATCCAGGGCAACGCCGGCGCTTGGGATACCCACCGCGCCCTCTCGACGGAGAAAACGACGCTCCAGGTGGTGAGATATACCAGAGCGAGCGTGAGCAAGGCTGGTTGGAGCAGCAAGCCAGAAAGCTGTCCGTTGCCCAAGGCCTGCCACGGCCACCTGGCGGCCTGGAGCTTCATCGGCTGCTTGACAGTCGCCATAGCTAGCTCACCAAGACCTCACGGGTCTGCCAGCGGGAGGAGGGCGCCAGGGCCTGAGCGATGTCATCGCCGCGACGGACGATGTGAACGGCCACGTCGTTGACAACAAGCGCATCGGCGACGCTCCCCGCCGCTTGCGTCCCGCCGAAGGAGACCGCGTCTAGAAGGACCGCCACCGATTTGACGCCGCGATGGGCGAGGTGGCGCAGCCCGTCGACGACGCCGGGCGATGTGGAGGGCGTGATGACAACCAACGTAGGACTGGCCCCCAGCTTGTTTTCATAGCTGGCCAGCACCTCAAGCAAGGGGGTGGCCCCGTCCGCTTTCACCAGCGCCAGGGACTGCATGATGCGGGCGAGCTGCGGCTCTCCGACGCCGGCGGGGAACACCGCTGGGTGCTTGCCCTGAGCGATGAGCCCCACCTTCATCTCAGCGTCCAGGAGCCGCTTGGCGATGGAAGCGGCGATGGTGGCGCCGTACTCCTCCGTGCTCTCCTCGCCATGCCCAGCGTGGACGACCTGCTCCAAGTCCAGCACCACCCAGAAATCGCTGGTGGGCTCCAGGTCGAACTCCTTAAGCATGGGCTTCTGAAAGCGGGCGGTGCTGGGCCAGTGAATGCGGTTGAAGGGATCGCCGGGCTGATAGTCTCGGATACTGGAAGCGCTGGCCGTAGCTTGATGGACGCGGCGGTGCACACGTGACTCGCCCGCCAGGTCGGCGGCGGGCGTGGTGAACTGGGGAAGAGGGATAACAGCCGGGTAGACGAGGATGGACTGTTTGGAGCCGAAGCTACGGCTCAGCCGGAAGAGGCCGAAGGGATCGCGGGCGTAGACTTTGGCCGGCCCCAGGGTGAAGAGACCGCGCCGGGAACAGCGCACCCGCACGCTCCATGAACGGGAGCCGCCCGGGGGCAGGCTCACGACCTGGCCTGTCTGTAGCTTGGGGAGGTCAACAGAATCGGCCACTTCCAGGGACCAGCGGGGCAGCGGCAACTGGTTCTTAACCTGTACCCGTTCTTCCACCCAGCCGTGGACATGTGCCTCCCGCTCCGGGCGTTCCACGATGACGCGCAGGCCGCGAAGGTTGAGCCAGGCCCACAGGAGTCCAAGAGACACGGCGGCAGAGAGGGCGTAGAGGAGTCGGTAGAAAGGCGAAAATCCGGAGGCTAGAGAGAAGAACAGCACAAGGCTGAATAAGGCGGCGACGAGGAGCAGTCTAGCCACGGATACACCTCTCAGTCCTCACTGCCACTCCCTCCTGCCCTGCTATCCTGCGGCGGCGCTACGTGACGCCCACCCGGCTTCCAGGCACGGACGCCTTCGCGAGCAGGTCCTCCACCACGCTGGGCCCCGTGACCTGACGCATGCGCGCTGCCGGATGCAAAATGAGCCGGTGCGCCAACACCGGGGAGGCCAGGGATTTCACATCGTCCGGGAGCACGTAGTCGCGGCCCTGGAGGAGGGCGCGAGCCTGGGTGGTGCGGAAGAGGGCGAGGGAGCCTCGGGGCGATGCGCCCAGATAAACGCTGTCGTGGCGGCGGGACGCTTCGACAATATCAACGATGTATTGTTTGACCAGCGGCTCGACCCGGATGGCGCGCACGGCCTCCTGCAACGTGACGATCTCCTCAGACGAGACGACCGGCTGCAGCGAGGCGAACGGATGGGCGAACTGCTGCTCCTCAATAATGCGAACCTCGTCGGCTTTGCTGGGGTAGCCGAGGCGGATATTCAGCATGAAGCGATCAAGCTGGGCCTCGGGCAGCGGGTAGGTGCCTTCGTACTCTATGGGGTTCTGGGTGGCGAGGACCAGGAAGGGGTTAGGCAAGGGATAGGTACGGCCGTCGATGGTGACCTGCCGCTCTTCCATCGCCTCCAGAAGCGCCGACTGGGTCTTGGGCGTAGCCCGGTTGATTTCGTCGGCGAGGACGATCTGTGCCATGACCGGGCCGGGGCGGAACTGGAAGTCGCCGCTGCGCTGGTTGTAGACCGAAACGCCGGTGACATCGCCGGGCAGGAGGTCGGGCGTGAACTGGATGCGGCTGAAGCTGCAGCCGGTGGAGCGGGCCAGGCTCTTGGCGAGCATGGTCTTGCCCACGCCGGGCACGTCTTCAACCAGAGCGTGACCGTGGCTGAGGAGGGCGATGACGGCCAACTCCACGGCCTCTCGCTTGCCCAGAATGACTCTCTCTACGTTCGCCAGCACCCTCAGGACTGCGTCGTTCGTCTGCATCATGACATTACCTACCGCATTTATTTAAGAGTAGAGCATTCCCATCATACGATTAGTGTCAAGAAGCAGATTCATGGATACTGCAGCGCCTCTTTGTGGCGCAGTCGCCTCACGAATTGACAGTGCTCATGGTCAAGCCTAGAATGGTGGCTTGTCCGGCGTGGTATCAGTCTTAACATGGCGCTCCCCTTTCCCGCGCTGTACAGTAGCGCTTTAGGACGCGGCGCGGTCTATCGCGTGGACACCCGCACGCCGAGGGAAGAGAATAGTCTAGCAGGTCGGTTCCCCTCATGTCGACAGAGGGTTTGTCCGCCGCCTACTTTTCGTTTAGAGGAAAAACGCGTCAAGCACCAGCAACGAAGGAGTGATACATGGGTCTGCCGTTGGAAGGCGTCCGGGTCCTGGACTTGAGCCGTTTGGTGAACGGCCCCTTCTGTACCATGCTCCTGGGCGACCAGGGCGCTGAAATCATCAAGATCGAGGTGCCGGGCGAGGGTGACGGCCTGCGCCGTGTGGGCGCGCCAAGCGAGTTCCTGAACGGTGAAAGCGTTCACTGGCTGGCCTTTAACCGCAACAAGAAGGGCGTCACGCTGGACATGAAGCGCCCGGACCACCGGGAGGCGTTCTATGACCTGGTCCGCATCAGCGATGTAGTGTTCGATAACTTTCGGCCCAAGGCGCTGAAGAGCATGGGCATTGAATATGAGACGCTGAAGCGCTACAACCCACAGATCATCAGTTGTTCCAACTCCGGCTTCGGCGGGAACAGCGTCTATGCCCACCTGGCAGCCTTCGACCCCGTGGTCCAGGCCATGGGCGGCGTGATGAGCCTGACGCGCGACCGGGAAGGCAGGCCCGTCCGCACCGGCGTGGCCATCGGCGACCTGATCCCGCCCATCTACGCCGCTTGGGGTATCACGCTGGCGCTCTACCATCGCAAGGAGACCGGAAAGGGCTCCCGCGTAGACATCAGCCAGCTTGACTCTATGATTAGCTTGCTGGGCTACTACGCCACCCGCTACCTCAACACAGGCTACGTGCCCCAGCTCATTGGTGGGCATATGAGCGTGGCGCCGTGGGGTATCTTCAAGACCAAGGACGAATACCTGGTGCTGGGGGTGTCCAACCAGCTGATGTGGGAGGTGTTCTGCCAGGTCATCGGGCTGCCTGACTTGCCCAAAGACGAGCGGTTCCTGACAATGGACCTGCGCAAAGCCAACGAGCCGGCCCTCAACGCCATTCTGGAGGCGCAGTTGCAGACGCGGGAGTCCTTGGAGTGGGTTGCTCTGCTGCAAGACCTGGGCGTGGTCTGCTCAGCCATCTATTCCGTGCCCCACATCCTGGACGACCAGCACACCAAGGACCGGGGCATGGTGGTGACCATCGACCACCCGGCGGCAGGGAAGTTCCGCGCCGCCAACAACCCTGTCCACAACAGCCTGTTCACGCAGCCGCGCGTGGAGCCGCCCCCGGCATTGGGCGAGCACAACAAAGAGGTGTTCGGCGGGCTGCTGGGCTACTCCAACGCAAAGCTGAACGCGCTGTTCGCCAACGGCCATAGGCCAGCGGCACCCGCCAAAAGGGGCGCGGGCCCGCTTTGAAAACGCGGCGTTTCCAAGGGCTATAGCCGTCGATTCCCAACTGGGCTACCATGCTGTACAGAAGCAAGAACTTTCGACCTCACCTTGAGGCTATCTGCCTAATGCCACCCCAGCCGGGGTTCGCGTCGCGGTCGGTGGAGCGCTATGAGATAATGGCGGAAGAACTGCCGGTATTCCTGGGCCTTGGCACCGGGTCTGGACTGAGGAAGCTTGAGTACCGTCCACAGCGGCGCACCAAGGCCCCGAGGCCGCATAGTGGCGTCAGTTCAACAGAGGACGACGGAACCGGCTCAGCGGAGCAGTACCCATGAAGGCGATTGTATACACAGAATACGGACCACCGGATGTTCTTCAGCTCAAAGAGGTGAAGACACCCGCTCCCAAAGACAACCAAGTCTTGGTGCGAGTTCACGCGGCATCGGCCAATGCAGCTGACTGGCGTCTCTTGAGAGCAGACCCGTTCCTAGTCCGCCTGATGACGGGAGGGCTTCTAAGACCAAGACACCAGATACTTGGAGCTGATATAGCGGGGAGGGTAGAAGAGCTTGGCAGAAACGTAAGGCAGTTTCAGCCAGGTGATGAGGTATTCGGGGACACATCCGGGTGTGGCTTTGGCGGTTTTGCCGAGTATGTATGCGTTCCGGAAAATGCATTGGCGTTGAAACCAGCTAGCATGACATTTGAGGAAGCAGCGGCCGTACCGCTGGCGGCAGGCACTGCTCTGCAGGGTCTTCGCGACAAAGGACAGATTCGGCCGGGGCAAAAGGTCTTGATTAATGGTGCGTCTGGTGGTGTGGGGACGTTTGCAGTACAGATTGCCAAATCGTTTGGGGCTGAAGTCACAGCCGTCTGCAGCACGAGGAACTTGGATACAGCGCGCATGATTGGGGCAGACCATATCATCGATTACACTACAGAGGATTTCACTAAAAGTGGGCATCGGTATGACCTGATTCTTGCCGCTAACGGATATCATCCGCTCTTGGATTACAGGCGCGCATTGGGTCCCAAGGGAATCTATGTCGTGACCGGAGGTCCCTTGGCCCAAATGCTCCAAGCTATGCTGCTAGGACCGTGGATTTCAATGATTGGTGGCAGAAAAATGGTTGGCCTCTCGGCGAAACCAAACCAAAAAGATCTGGTCTTTCTGAAAGGTCTGGCTGAGGCCGGCAAAGTAAAGCCCGTCATTGATAGACAATACACGTTAAGTGAGGTTGCCAAAGCTATCCGGTATCTTGAAGAAGGACACGCCAAAGGAAAAGTAGTGATAACTGTGTAGACAACAAGTGGACACACCCCGTCCCCCGACGTGAACCCTGGGGTCAGCGGGATGGCGAGGGTCAAAGTTGTACCTTTTGTCCACTTGACGAGACTCGCTCAGACGGTTCAAACTAGGTAGATAGTGGTCTAGAAGGGGGCCTTGTATGGTAACAAAGATGCGTGGCAGGCAGCGGGCCACGAAGAAGCTGGTGAAGGCGGTCATCGGCGGGAAAGAGCATGAAGTCCCGGAGGCGAAGACCTGCTCAGGTGTGGATATAAAGCCGGTCTATGGGCCGGAGGACGTGGCCGGCCTGAGCTACCAGCGCGACCTGGGCGACCCCGGCCAGTTCCCCTTCACCCGGGGCATTCACCCCACCATGTACCGGACCCAGCTCTGGGCCTTCCGCCAGTACTCGGGCTTCGGCACCCCGGAGGAGACCAACCAGCGCTACAAGTACCTGATGAAGCACGGGCAGACCGGCCTGAGCGTGGCCCTGGACCTGCCCACCCAGATGGGCCTGGACTCCGACGACCCCCGCGCCGAAGGCGAGGTGGGCCGCAACGGCGTCGCCATCGCTACCCTGGACGATATGGAGCGGCTGTTCGACGGCATCGACCTGGGGCAGGCCAGCACCTCTATCACCATCAATGCCGTCACCAACCCCCTCGTGGCCATGTACCTGGTGGCTGCCGAAAAGCAAGGCGTGCCCTGGACCAACGTTCGCGGCACCGTGCAGAACGACACCCTCAAGGAGTACGTGTCGCGGGGCACCTGGATCTTCCCGGTGGAGCCGGCCGTCAAGCTCATCGGCGACACTATCGAGTTCACGACTCAGAAGGTGCCGAAGTACAACCCCATCAGCCTCGCCGGGTGCCACATCCGCAGCGCCGGTGGCGACGACGCCTTTTCCCTCGCCGTCAGCTTCAAGAACGGCGAGGCCTACATCAACGAGGTGCTGAAGCGCGGCCTCGCCATCGACCAGTTTGCGGGCCGCTTCAGCTTCATCCTGAGCGGCGACATGGAGTTCTTCGAGACAGTGTGCAAGCTGCGGGCCGCCCGCCGCATTTGGGCCCGGCTGCTCAAGGACAAGTACGGGGCCAAGGACCCCAGGACCATGATGATGCGCTTCGCCGGCGGCAGCACGGGCGGCTACTTCCTGACCCGCAGCATGCCGGAGATGAACATCGCCCGCATCGCCATCAGCGGCCTGGCCTCCTTCCTCGGCGGCACCCAGTCGGCGGCCCTGCCCTCCTACGACGAGGCCTATGCGCTGCCCACGGAGCGCTCGGCCAAGATGACCCTCATGGTCCAGGCCATCATCGCCTACGAAACGGGCGTGGCGGACGTGGTGGACCCGCTGGCCGGCTCCTACTTCGTGGAGGCGTTGACCAACGAAATCGAAAAGAAGATCCTGGCCTACATGGACCAGATCGACAAGTGGGGCGGGCCGGTGGAGGCGGTGAAGAACGGGTCCATCGCCCGGGAGATCGCGCGGCAGAGCTACGAGCGGGAGCGCAAGCTCCAGACTGGCGAGATCCCCATGGTGGGCGTCAACGTCTTCGCCGAGGAGGCGGAGGGAGAGACCCATGAGATGGAGGTCTTTGAGATAGACCCCAAGGTCCAGGACCGGCAGGTCGCCCGCCTGCGCGAGGTGAAGGCGCAGCGCTCCACTGAAGAGGCGCAGAGGACGCTGAATGCCCTCAAGCGGGCGGCGGAGAAGAACCAGGAGAACCTGCTGCCTTACTTCATCGATGCCACCCGGGCCTATGTGACCCTGGGCGAGATGACCAAGGCCCTCAAGGACGTGTACGGCGAGTTTCGCGAGCCGGTCCTGAACTAACGCGCGAAGGACGTTTTGTTCCCGTGGCAGTACGAGAGATGCAGGCCGCTCCTCCGCCCGGCCCTCCCAAACACCCTATCCGGGTGCTGGTGGCCAAGCCCGGCCTTGACGGCCACGACCGGGGCGCCAAGGCCCTCACCTTCGCCCTGCGGGACGCCGGGATGGAGGTGATTTACACCGGCATCCACCGGACGCCGGAGGAGATTGTGAAGACGGCGCTGGAGGAGGATGTCGACGTCATCGGCCTCAGCATCCTGTCCGGCGCTCACCTCCACCTCTCCAAGCGCGTCATCGATCTCATGAAGCAGGAAAAGCTCACTGACGTGCTGCTGCTGGTGGGCGGCCTCATTCCCACCAAGGACATTCAGGCTCTTAAAGATCTGGGCGTGCACGGCGTCTTTCCCGCTTACAGCCGCTTCGAAGATATCGTCGATTCCATCCGCGGCAACGTGCGCGTCGGGCGGGGGCAGGCCTAGCGTGTCGAACCAGCCGTCCGAGCTTCTCGTCGAGCAGCGAGGCGCTATCTGCGCCTTGACGCTGAACCGGCCTGAAAAGCGCAACGCTCTCTCGCCCACACTGTTGCTCCAGCTTACGCGCACCCTCACCACGCTGCCCGACGAGGCTCGGGTGGTAGTCATCACCGGCGTGGGGGACAAGGCCTTCTCGGCCGGGTACGATCTGGGCCACGCGCTGCCCGGCGACATCAAGGCGTCGCAGGGCACGGAGCAGGACCCTCAAGTCATCTTGAGCAACGCCTTGCAGGCCGTCGCCGGCAACCGCTGCCCGGTCATCGCCATGGTGCGCGGCGTGTGCATGGGCGCGGGCCTGGAGCTGGCGGTGACGTGCGATATCCGCATCGCGGCGGAGGACGCCCGGTTTGCCATGCCGCCGGCCAAGTTGGGGACGATTTATCACATGGACGGCATCTGGAAGTTCGTGAGCCTCATGGGCCCGGCGGCGGCCAAGGAGATGTTTTTCGCCGGGACGCCGGTGCCCGCAGCCCGCGCCTTGCAGTTGGGGCTGGTGAACCAGGTGGTGTCCGTCGCCGAGCTTGAGAAGACGATGGAGGCGCTGTGCCAGGACGTGACGGCATCGGCCCCGCTGTCGGTGGCGGGCACAAAGCGCATCATCAACCGGCTGGCGGCCACGCCGGTGATAGGTGCAGAGGAGCAGCGCCAGTTTCAGGAGATCGTGGAGCGGGTGCGGAGCAGCCAGGACTACCTGGAGGGGCGCAAGGCCTTCGCCGAAAAGCGAAAGCCCGAGTTCAAAGGCCACTAGGCCATTCGCCGCAAACGGCTCCCCTCATACAGAACTTGCATACTTCTCAGTATTGGCATATCCTTGTGGGCGGCACGGCCCGGCGCTGGCCGGTGGTACCCGCCGCCTATCCGGGCATCCGCCCTGCCCAGCGTTGCCTGGCAGGGACTTTTTGAGAGGAACGGAGGCCACATATCATGACCGCAGGTATTGTAGGGTACGGCGCCTACATCCCCCGCAATCGACTCAAGACGGAAGACATCGCAAAGGTCTGGCAGAAACGCGCCAGCGTCAAGGAGAAGGCGGTGCCGGGCCTGGACGAGGACGTCATCACCATGGGAGTAGAGGCGGCGCAGCGGGCTTTGGCCCAGTGCGGCGTCTCCCCGTCCGACATCGAAGCGGTGTACCTGGCGACCGTCTCCAGCCCATACCTCGTCAAGTCCTCCGCCGCCATCGTGGCGGAGGTGCTGGACATCCCTCCCACCGCCGCCTGCATAGACGTTGCAGGCTCTACGCGGGCGGTGTCCCAGGCGCTGCAAGCCTGCCTGGACGCTGTGCAGGCGAAGCGCATCAAATACGGCCTGGTCGTGGCCGCAGATATGCTCACGCCCGAGCCGAGCGATCATCTGGAAGGCATCCTGGGCGCGGGCGCCGGCGCTGTGGTGATCGGGGCGCGGAACCTGCTGGCCGAGGTCACAAATAGCGCCTCCCACACCAGCGACTTCACCAGCGTATGGCAGTCCAACAAGGACCGCTGGATACGCCGCCACGACGACCCCCGTCTGGACCAGGTATTCGGTTATCCTGTGGCCATCGGCTCGGCGGTGAAGACCCACCTGCAAGCCGTCGAAGAGTCAGCGGGGTCTTATTCGCAGGTGGTCTCCTACATGGCGGAGCCGAACGCGGCGAACCACATCGCGCGGGCCGTGGGCGTGACGCCGGACAAAATCAGCAACGTCAACCTGTTGCGCGACACGGGAGACGCCGGGTGCGCCACCCTGATGCTGGGGCTGGCCAACGCCCTGGACCAGGCCTCCGCCGGGCAGAAAATCCTGGCCGTCTCCTACGGCAACGGCGCGGGCGCGGACTCGTTTACCGTTACGACAACCGCCGCCCTGGCGAAGCGGCGCAACGGCGGCAGCGTGCAGAAGCTGCTCAGCGACAAGAAGTACATTGATTATGTGACCTACGGAAAGCACATGGGCGTATTCAACATGAACTGGCTGGCGGACCCGTGGTCGTCCTACGTGGC
>JACPQI010000037.1 GCA_016190545.1 Chloroflexota bacterium | reverse complement strand
GTCCTGGCCAAGCCCGGCTCTATCAAGCCTCACACCAAGTTTGAAGGGGAAGTGTACGTTCTCACCAAGGAAGAGGGCGGGCGGCACACCCCTTTCTTCACCAACTACAAGCCCCAGTTCTACTTCCGCACCACTGACGTCACCGGTGAGGTCCAGTTGCCCCAGGGCGTTGAGATGTGCATGCCCGGCGACAACATCAAGATGAGCATCAAGCTCATCAGCCCCATCGCCCTTGAAGAGAGCCTCCGCTTCGCCATCCGTGAAGGCGGCAAGACCGTGGCCTCCGGCGTTGTTACCAAAGTGCTGGAATAAGGAAAGCGCAAGACGGTAACCTATGGCCAAGAAAAAGACTGACCGCCTCCTGATAGAGATGGCTTGCAGTAACTGCAAGAACCGCAACTACTGGACGGAAAAGAACAAGCGCAACGATAGCGGCCGCTTGGAGCTCAAGAAGTTCTGCCCTCGCTGCCGTGGCTACCACCTCCATCGCGAGGCCCGGTAGCAGCCGGGAACGAAGGGAAAAGAGAAGTCCATGCGCAGGCCCATATCGATTCCCAAAGGCGCGTCCTTGCTCCCGTTCCGTTACTTCCGGGACGTGTGGGGCGAGCTCAAACGAGTAGTCTGGCCCACCCGGGAAGACACGTGGCGTCTGACCATCATGGTCATTGTCCTGTCCGTCATCGTGGGGGCCATTCTCGCCGCCTTCGACGTGGGCTTTGCAGAGCTTATCGATAGGGTCTTCTTGAACCGCTAAGGTGACTGTGTGAGCATCAAACGCACCACTGCCGCTTCCCGCCGCCGCGCTATGTCGCTCCTCGCCCCAGCCGATTCTCCCATCACCGGCAAAGGTAGCGACCAACCGTCATGGTATGTGATACACACTTACTCCGGCTACGAGGAGAAGGTGGAGAAGAACCTTAAGCAGCGTATCCAGACCATGGATATGCAAGACAAGATCTTGGAGGTCTTTGTCCCGCGAGAGCAAGAAGTCCAGATTAAAGAAGGAAAGAAGACTACCCGGAAGCGCATCGTCTATCCGGGCTATGTCCTGGTCAACATGAAGATGACGGATGAAAGCTGGTACGCAGTGCGGGCCACCCCCTACGTCACCGGCTTCATAGGCGCCGATAACAAGCCCACGCCCATTGACCAGAGCGTGGTGGACCAACTCAAGAAACTGGCCGAAGCTGAAGCGCCCCGCGTCAAGGTGGGCTTCACCAAGGGCCAGAGCGTCCGCATCACAGACGGGCCCTTCGCTGATTTCATCGGCGCGGTGGATGAAATGAACGCAGAGAAAGGCAAGCTCAAAGTCCTGGTCTCCTTCTTCGGACGGGAGACGCCGGTGGAGCTGGACTTCCTGCAGGTGGAAAAGCTCTAAGGAGGTCAACACAGCCCCATGGCCAAGAAGGTGAAAGCCATCGTCAAGCTCCAGATCGCGGCAGGCAAGGCCACCCCGGCGCCGCCAGTGGGCCCCGCCTTGGGCCAGCACGGCGTCAATATCATGGCCTTCTGCAAAGACTACAATGAGCGCACCCGCCAGCATGAAGGCATGATCGTGCCCGTGGAGCTTACCATCTTCGAAGACCGCTCCTTCACCTTCGTCACCAAGAGCCCGCCCGCTTCCGACCTGCTCCGCAAAGCGGCCGGCGTGGAAAAGGGGAGCGGCAGCGCCTTGCGTGAGAAAGTAGGAAAGGTCACCCGCGACCAAGTGAAGACCATCGCTGAGCAGAAGATGAAGGACCTCAATGCCGGCACCGTGGAGGCCGCTATCCGCATTGTGGAAGGCACCGCCCGCAGCATGGGCATCGAGGTCACACCCTAGCGGCAGAACAGAGGACTGTTATGAGCGTCAACGGTAAGAAATACCGAGAAGCGAAAAAGGCCGTCGACGGCGCCAAGGCCCACAGCCCTCAGGAGGCAGTTGGCTTAGCCAAGAAGACGGGCTACGCCAAGTTCGACGAGACGGTGGAGGTCCACCTCACCACCGCATGCGACCCCAAGAAGGCGGACCAGCTTGTTCGAGGCACCACCGTTCTCCCCCACGGACTGGGCAAGCAAGTCCGCGTCCTGGTCTTCGCCCAAGGAGACGGCGCAAGAAAGGCCGAAGAGGCCGGCGCTGACCACGTGGGGCTGGACGACCTGGTGAAAAGGATTCAGGACGGCTGGGTGGAGTTTGACGTGGCTATCGCCACGCCGGATGTCATGAGCAAAATCGGGCGCCTAGGTCCTGTCCTCGGCCGCCGCGGCCTTATGCCCAATCCCAAGAGCGGCACCGTGGTCCAGCCAGACGACGTGCCCCGCGCCATCAAGGAAGCCCGCATGGGCCGGGTGGAGTTCAAGCTGGACCGCACCGGCGTCATCCACGTCCCCATCGGCAAGCGCAGCTTTGACGAGACCAAACTACTGGACAACCTTGCAGTGCTCATGAGCGGCATCGTGCGGGCGCGTCCCAGCGGCGTCAAGGGATCTTTCATCAAGAACATCACCGTGAAGACCACCATGGGGCCGGGCATTAGACTGGACACGGCTGCCGCCATGGACTTGAAACCGGAGTAACATCACCGTACAATAGCAGTGTTATCGCGCCGTAGACAGCGGGCGGCCTTGGAACCGAAGGCCTTAATCTCCCGCCGAGGCAGGACAGAGCGTTCGTCGCGTGTCCCTGCGTCTATGGCGCAGGGACTTTTGTTTGTATAGGGACGCCACATAAAAAGGAGTCCAGATGCCAACAGCAGAAAAAGTAGAGGCGGTCAAAGAAATACAAGACAAGCTTTCCCGGTGCTCTATCGCCATAAGCACCAAGTTCAGCAACATCTCCGTTTCTGATATGACGAAGCTGCGCAAGGAACTGCGCGGCAAGGGCCTCGATTATAAGGTCGTCAAAAACAACCTGGCGCGCATAGCCGCCAAGGAAGCTGGCAAAGAGGGCCTCGACAAGATCATCGAAGGTCCCACAGCCATCGCCTTCAGCTACAGCGAGCCCACCGTCGCTGCCAAGACGCTAGCTCAGTATATCCAGACGAGCAAGGTGAACCTCACCATCCTGGGCGGCCTGCTGGGCAAAGACGTGCTCACCGCCGGTCAGGTGCAGGACTTGGCCCGAGTCCCGCCGCGCGAGGTCCTGCTGGCCCAACTCGCCAGCCAGATTATATCCCCGCTCTATACACTGGCCTACGCCCTCAACGCCCCCATAGCGGCCCTGGCC